>CAIRFY010000428.1 GCA_903877945.1 uncultured Oscillochloris sp.
AGGCAGCGATCCCGCATCAAGGTAGTCGGGCAGATCATCGCTGGGCAAGCTGGCGATCATCCGCTCGACATCGGCCACGCGGCTCAGGAAGCCCTTCTCGATAATACCGGCGAAGTCGTCCTCGGTGGCGGGGATACCGGCGGCGCGCAGGTTGGCACGCAGGTGGTCGATCAGGTTGGTCAAGGGGAGAGATCCTTTGGCTACGCTATACTCCGTAAGGCATGTTTCAATCTAGCGTGACAGTTCAGCGCCGAGGCGATGAGGCGATGACTCGATACGAGCGCCTCATCGCCTCGGCGCATCATCGCAAGACTGTCACGCTGAATGTGCCCATTTTGAAACATGCCTAAGACATGGTTCAGAACAGCTTGACAGTGTGCAACGTTCGTAGTAGGCGCGTCAGCGCCAAGCGGCTGAATCCGCCACTACGAACTGTCACGCTGCCACCTGACACCTGACACCTTGTCTGGCGCCTCAGCATAGACAGCCTCAACACGGTCGAGCATGCGGCTCAGGCTGAACTCGGTTTCAGCGCGACGGCGGCCAGCCGCGCCGAAGGCGCGGGCCAGGGTTTCGCTCTCCATAATCACCCGGATCGCCCGCCCCAGAGCCTGCGGGTCGGACGGAGGCACCACAATCCCGGTCTGCCCGTGGAGCGTGACGTAGCTCGTGCCGGTGCCGAGCTCGGTGGCGACCACCGGCAGCCCGGCGGCCTGGGCCTCGATCTGCACGATGCCGAATGCCTCGCTGCGCTCAACCGAGGGCAGCACAAGCAGGTCGGCAGCGTGGTAATAGGCTGGTAGCTCGGCATCGTCCTCGACCGACAGGAAGTGGACACGGTCGGCCACGCCGAGATCCTGGGCCAGTTGCTCCAGGTCAGCCCGGCGCACGGTGGCGTCTGCGCCAATGATCAGGGCGCGCCCAGGGGCGAGTGCCATCGCCCGCACAAGCTGGTCAACGCCCTTGTAGTAGCGCAGCCGACCGACGAAGAGGGCCAGGGGGCCGGGGTAGCGCGCACGGATGGCGGCAATTTTGGCCGGGTCAGGGTGGGCGAAGCGGGCGAGGTCGATCCCGTAGGGTACCACGGCGCAACGTCCGGCAAGGGGCGCGAGGAAGGGCGAACTGCGCACGTAGGCCGGGCTGGCGGCGATGATCCGGGCGGCCCGGCGCAGGGTGCGTCGCAGCAGGGGCGCGTAGAGCGTGAGCAGGTGGCGCTGACGCACAATATCGCTGTGGTAGCTGACCACCAGCGGGGCACGCGGGCCAGCCAGGGTCAGGGCTACGTCGCCGGTTGGGTCGGGCATGTGTAGGTGGACGAGGTCGGGCCGCTGGCGAGCCGCGTGGGTCAGCAGGGCCGGGCTGAGCGGGGCCGAGGCTACGGTGGCCAGGCGTCCGGCAGCGATCACCCGCACGCCCCCAATCTCGTAGATCTCGTCGTGCCGGGTACGCCCGCTGGTGAGTACGGTGACGCGGTGACCACGGGCCACAAGCCCCTCGGAGAGCATGCGTAGGTGGTTCTCAATCCCGCCGAGGATGGGAAAATAATCTTTGTAGACCTGGAGGATGTGCATGGTGACGCATGGCCTGACTGACCGATTATAGCAATCCTCTTGGGGTTGTTGTGTGGAGTCAAGGCTTTAGCCGGATAAGGCCGCCTAAAGGCTCGACTCCTTTTCATAACCAGTTTAGGATTGCTATAAGTCGGCCCCCGTACTTCCGGTGTGTACGAGCAGAGCTGTTGCAAAGTCACCGCAACAGCTCGGTATGTCCTAGAGAGCCGATAGACTTCTCGAATAACTGGGGATATGATGTTGCCACATTATACATGTTTGGCGTTGTACGTGGAGGAGCCAATGGCAACCACCGAGTCGTCTTCGTGATGCCAGCATAGGGATATGGTATAATTTGGAACACGAGTTCGCTTTTTTTTGATTGTAGATTTTTGATTGTAGATTTTTGATTGACCTTCGATCAACGTTGTGAAGAGGAGTCACGGCTCCAAGACGATTGTTATACAATCGAAAATCGAAAATCGAAAATCGAAAATCCCAGAGGTTCACCAAGGTGGCACAACGCCGCGAATTCACCGCATTGAACGCATATACCTACGACCAGCGCAGCACGGGGCGCTGGATTTTCTCGCATATCCGGCGCTACTGGTACTTCGCCCTGGGCTTCTACGTCTGTTTCACCATCGCCTGGAGTTGCTATGCCGGTGCCCAGGTGCTGATCGGCCGCGCCGCCAACGAGGTGATCAACCCCAGCGCGCCCAACGGCCTTGTGATCGTCGCCCTTACCATCCTGGCGGTCATGGTCAGCGACGGGTTCTCCGGCCTGCTCGGTAGTCTCTCCGCCGAGAGCGTGGCCGCCCGCTTCGAGGCCGATGCCCGCCAGGAGCTATACGAGAGTCTGCTCGGCAAGAGCAAGGGATTCCACGACCGCCAGCGCGCTGGTGACATCATGGCCCGCGCCACCGATGACACGAACCAACTCTCGAACATGATCGTCCCTGGTGGAACCCTGGTATCCGAGACGGTCATGGGTATTGTCATCCCGCTGATCTACATCGCCTTCATCCGGCTGGAGTTATTGCTGGTGCCGCTCTGCTTCGTGGCCGCCTACATCATCACCGCAAAGGCGTATGTGCGTCGGCTCAACCCGGTGGTGCGCGATCAGCGTGAGCAGTTTGGGGTCATGAACGCGGGTCTGGAGGAGACGATCTCGGGGATTGAGGTGGTGAAGGCCAGTGCCCGCGAGGGCTTTGAGCGTGCAAAGTTCCGCCGTAACGCCCGGCTCTTCCGCGACTTCTTCGTGCGCCAGGGCTATATCGAGGCTCGCTACCTGCCCCTGCTGATCTACGGCGTCGCTCTGGGCCTGAGTTTCCTGCACGCCATGTGGCTCTACCGCCAGGGAACCATCGCTATCGGCCAGGTGATCGCCGTAGTGGGCCTGGTAAACGTGCTGCGCTTTCCTACCTTCATCTCGCTCTTCGCGTTCTCGTTGCTCCAGTCCGGCATCGCCAGCGCCAACCGCATTCTGAAGATCGTCCGCGCCGAAACCGATATGGACGAGAACAGCGGCGGCTACAGCGCCCAGATGCGCGGCGAGATTGTATGTGAGGATGTGGGCTTTAGCTACGAGCGACAGGAGTCTGACGCCTCACGCTCCACGCCTCACGTCTCACACGTTCTCCAAAACATCTCCTTCCGCATCGCGGCCGGACAGACGGTGGCAGTGGTTGGGCAGACCGGGAGCGGAAAGAGCATCTTGACCCATCTGGTGAACCGCACCTACGACGTAAGCGCCGGGCGGGTGCTGATCGACGGTGTGGATGTGCGCGCATGGAGTATGGACTCGCTGCGCTCACAGATCGGCACGATTGAGCAGGACATCTTCCTGTTCTCGCGCAGCATCGCCGATAACATCGCCTTTGGCGCACCGGAGTCCAGCCGCGAGCAGGTGATCGTCGCCGCTCAGGCCGCCCAGGCTCACGACTTTATCAGCACATTTCCCGATGGCTACGATACGGTGGTGGGCGAGCGTGGCATGACCCTCTCCGGCGGCCAGCGCCAGCGCATCGCCCTGGCCCGCGCCTTCCTGAGTGACCCGCGCATTCTGATCCTCGACGATAGTACCAGCGCCATCGACAGCGCCACCGAAGACCAGATCCAGCAGGCCATCCGCAAGGCCCAGGAGGGCCGCACGGTGCTGCTGATCACCCACCGTATCTCGCAGATTCGCTGGGCCAACCTGATCCTGGTGCTGGAGGGCGGGCGGATCTCAGCCGCCGGAACCCACGAGCAGCTCTTGCACAGCTCGCCGCTCTATCAGCGGATCTTTGCCCGCTTTGACATTGCAGATGGTTGATTGCAGATTGCAGATTGTTGGTCAACCCGCGCCCTGCAATCGGCAATGAGGAACTTCTCATGGGTTTTCTCTTCGACGGCCTCGACGCCGAGACGTATGACCGCAGCTATAGCGATGGCGACTTGGTGCGGCGCATCCTGGGCTATTTCCAGCCGCAGGCCCGCAAAATGGGCATCGCCGCTACGATGATCGCTATCGCTGCCCTGCTCGACGCCGGTATTCCCATCTTTATCGCACGTAGCATCGACATCCTGAGCGCCGATACCACCGTCAGTCGGATCGCCCTAACCTCCCTGGGCCTGGCTGCCCTGGGCGCGACCTCGTGGGTTTTTAACCTGGTGCGCCAGACCCTGGCTTCCCAGGCGGTGGGCGATGTGGTGCTGAAGATGCGCGAGGACGCCTGCGACTCGGTGCTGCGCCGCGATATGTCGTTCTACGACCAGTTCTCGTCGGGCAAGATCGTCAGCCGCGTCACCTCGGATAGCGCGGCCTTCTCGCAGGTGATGAACCTCTCGATGGAGTTGATCAGCCGACTGCTGTTGGTGTTCGCCCTGATCGGCTACCTGGCGACCGTGAGCCTCAAGCTGACTGGCATCCTGGTGGGTCTGGCCCCGTTCATTATTGGCGCAGCCCTGGCGTTTCGGGCCATCGCCCGCCACACGATCACCGCCTCGCGGCGCATGAATGCCGAGGTCAGCGGCCACATTCAGGAGACGGTGAGCGGCATCGGCGTGGCCAAAACCTTCCGCCAGGAGCCAGCGATCTACGCCGAGTTCCTCACGGTGAACCGCCAGTCGCAACGGGTGAACCAGCGTACACGCTATGTCTTCAGCAGCATCTTCCCGATTATGAACATCCTGTCCGCTATCGGCACGACCGCCCTGGTCTATGTAGGCGGTCTGGATGTGCGCAGCGGCGCGATCAGCGCGGGCACGTGGTTCCTGTTCATCCAGGGTCTCCAGAGCATCTGGTTCCCGCTCACCAGCATTGCCTCGTTCTGGAGTCAGTTTCAGATCGGTCTGGCCGCAGGCGAGCGAGTTTTTGGCCTGATTGACGCCGAGCCACGGGTGGTGCAGTCCGACGACCTGAAGCTGCCAACGCTGCGCGGCGAAATCCAGTTTGCGCAGGTAAACTTCGAGTATAAAGACGACGAGCCAGTACTCACGGACTTCAGCCTGCACATCCGCGCTGGCGAGACCCTGGCTCTGGTAGGGCATACCGGCTCGGGCAAGAGCAGCATCGCTAAGCTGGTGGCCCGCTTCTACGAGTTCCAGGGCGGCCAGATCAGCATTGACGGGGTGGACATCCGTCAGCTCGACCTGGGCGACTACCGTGCGCGGCTGGGCATGGTCACGCAGTCGCCATTCCTTTTCGACGGCAGTGTGCGCGAGAATATCCGCTACGGGCGGCCCGACGCGGGCGACACGGAGGTGTTGGCGGCGGCCCGCCACGTGGGCGGCGACGAGTGGATCGCCGGGTTGCCCAACGGCCTTGACAGCCAGGTCGGCGAGCGCGGGGCGAGCCTCTCGATGGGGCAGCGCCAGCTCGTGTCCCTGGCCCGCGTGCTGCTCCAGGATCCGGCGATCATCATTCTGGACGAGGCCACCGCCAGCGTGGATCCGCTCACCGAGACACTGATCCAGGAGGGGCTAGACACGGTACTGGCGGGGCGCACAGCGATTGTGATCGCCCACCGCCTAAGTACGGTGCGTCACGCCAACCGGATCATCGTGCTGCGCAAGGGCGCAATTATCGAGGAGGGCAGCCACCGCTCACTGCTGGAGGCCAACGGCCACTACGCCGAACTCTACAACACCTACTTCCGCCACCAGAGCCTGGAGTACATTGAGCAGGCCCGCAAGACGGCGTGATCCTGACTGCCTTATAGCAATCCTAAACTGGTTATGAAAAGGAGTCGAGCCTTTGGCCTTATCCGGCTAAAGCCTTGACTCCACACAACAACCCCAAGAGGATTGCTATACGCCCCTCATCCCCACCACTCTCCCTCACGGGGCATATAACGATTACTTTACCGTTCTGTGCGACCCTCACCCCTTGCCCCTCTCCCTCACGGGGAGAGGGGGCTGGGGGGTGAGGACTGTAAAGTATCGGCGAACCTTGTCTCAAGCGAGAATGCAATGAGGCGAGGACGCGATAACATCGCATCCTCGCCTCATTTTTCATCGTGGTGATATGCGCCCGGCGCATGTAGCACGGTCTGGTTGCCGCAGACTACGCCTCAGCAACAGCAACGGGGGCATCGCCCGACTTATCGCTCTCGCCCACGCGGCGCAGCGAAAGTCCCATGCGCTGGCGCTGGCGGTCCAGGCTGATCACCTTCGCAGTGACCTGCTGGCCGGGCTGGAGCACATCGCGGGGCTGGGTCTGCGGATCCACATCCAGCTCGCTGGCGTGGATGAGACCCTCGACGGCGTCCTCAACCTGCACAAACGCGCCAAAGGGAGTGACATTAGTCACCGGGCCGCTGACCAACTGGCCGAGGCTGTAGCGCTGGTCGATGGTGTCCCAGGGGTTGGCCTGGAGCTGGCGGAGCGAGAGGCCGATCCGCTCGCGGTCGCGATCAATCTCGACCACCACCACCTTGACCTCTTGGCCGGGCGAGAGAACCTCACGGGGGTGATTAACCCGCTGCCAGGAGAGCTCGGAGATATGGGCCAGACCATCGGCGCCGCCGAGGTCAATGAAGGCACCAAAATTCGTGAGCTGGTTGACGCGGCCCGAAAGCACATCGCCGGGCTGCAACTCGGTGAGCAGGCGATGCTTCTGCGCCTTGCGCCACTCCTGGGTCGCGCTGCGCTCGGAGAGTACCAGCCGGTTGCGCTCGCGATCCACCTCGATCACCTTGAGCGGAATCTCCTGGTTGACCATCTTCTGGAGGGCTTGCTGACGCTCCTCGGCGGCGGTGCGACCGTGGAGTTGGGCCACCTGCGAGGCCGGTACAAAACCACGGATGCGGTTAAACTGAACCAGCAGACCGCCCTTGTTGAAACCGATCACCTTACAGCGGACGATGCCGCCCTCGGTGAACATCAACTCGGCGTGTTCCCAGTCCTTCGCTACCTGAACCATCGTCAGCGAGAGAATCAGGTCGCCTTCGCGGTTCTCGGGCTCCTGCACATAGACCTGGATCGTTTCGCCAATGCGCAGGGCACCGACAAACTCATCGCCCATCTGGCGCAGATCTTGTGAAGGGATCACGCCCTCGCGCTTGGTGCCGATTGAAACCAGCACCCCGTTGTCCTCAATTTGCATGATCATGCCGTCGCGCAGCTCACCACGCTGCGGGCGGGCGTAATCATACTCATCAAGCAGCTTCGTCCAGTCGAGATCCTCAAGGTCCTCAAACGTCTCTTGTTCCGGTTGCACAGACATGCTAACGCGCCTCCTGCCAGAGATTTTGTTCGACTCCGCCCCGTCCGACCCAACAAAAAAGCGCCACCTGCTGCACAGATAGGCGCGCTCGGTTTTCGCGTTTTTGCTCTGCGTGGTGGCCCTTCAGCTTCCCGCCTGTGCGTTGGCTGAAAATACACCCTAAACCGGCGCCTACATTAGGCTCCGCAATGTGGCTCACTCTCCTACGCCTCGTAATTAGATAAACCGGGCTGGAGGGTCGACCGTGGCGGATGTCAACACTATGTTTTACAATGCTGGGAATTATAGACGAGCTTGTGATAACTGTCAATAATAACGGGGCCGCTGTGTCACTCATCTTTGTCTTCCTCGATGGTGTAGGACTGGCCCCCAGCGCGGTCGAAAACCCTCTCGCCGCCGCGACGATGCTGAACCTGCGCGCCCTGCTCAATGGCCCACTCACCCGCGAGCATGTGCAGGAGCGATCTGACCTGCTCCTGCGCCCGATTGACGCTGCCCTCGGCGTGGATGGGCTGCCCCAGAGCGGCACTGGCCACGTGGCGTTGCTGGCCGGGGTGAACGCGCCAGCGCTCCACGGTCGTCACCAGCCGAACTTTCCGCCGGTGGCTCTGCGCCCGCTGCTTGCCGAGCGCTCGATCTTCCGTCTCGCCCGCCAGGTCGGCCACGCGGTTGCCTTTGCTAATGCCTTCAGTGTGGGGTACTGGCAGGCGATTGCGGCCCGCCGCATCCGCCGCTCGGCCAGCGTGATCGCCGCCGAGGGCGCGGGCGTGCGCCTGCGGGACAGCGACGACCTGCGGGCGAATCGCGCCCTCAGTTGGGACATCACCCGTCAGGCGGCCCACGAGCGCGGCGAGACGGATCTGCCCCTGATCACCCCCGAGGCCGCCGGGGAGCATCTGGCGAGCCTAGCCCACGACTACGCTCTGGTCTTCTTCGAGTGCTTTCTGCCCGACTTGGCTGGACATGGGCGCATGGGCGCGGGGGCGGTGCCCGAGGTACTCACCCGGATCGACCGGCTGCTCGGTGGCCTGCTTGCCGCCCGTCGCCCCACCGACACCATCCTGATCACCAGCGACCACGGCAATATTGAGGATGACCGCACGCAGAGTCACACCCGCAATCCCGTGCCGCTGCTGGTGATCGGGCCACAGGCCCAGCGCTTTGCCGATGTTGCGCGGATCGATGCGGTCGCCCCGGCAATCCTGGCTGCACTGTGAATTGCAGATTGCAGATTGTAGATTGTAGATTGCAGACTCGACAATCTGAACCAAGGATTCATCTATAGCAATCCTCGTGGAGCCATAAAAGAGGAGTCAAGGCTTCAGCCGGCTAAAGCCTTGAATCCTCCTTACACAACCGGAAGAGGACTGCTATATAATCGCGTCATCATAATCTGCAATCTGCAATTCACACGGGAGCATCAATTAGATGGCTGCATTTCATCCCATCGGAGTCCTCTTCGTCTGCATGGGCAATATCTGTCGTTCGCCAATGGCCGAGGCGGTGTTCCACCATATGGTTCAGGAGGCCGGGCTTGCCGACCACATCCACACCGACTCGGCCGGCACCGGCGGCTGGCACGCCGGTGAGCGGCCACACCCGAGTACCCTGGCTGTGTTGCGTCGGCACGGGATTGATGCCTCTGGACAGCGCGCCCGTCAGGTGACGATCAATGACTTTACCCAGTTCGACTATATTGTTGCAATGGACAATGACAACCTCGTGGATATGGCCCGCTTTCACCCTGAGGCGCACGTTCGTGCATGCCTGTTGCTAGACTACGTCCCGGACGTGCCCGTCCGTGAGGTGCCTGACCCGTATTACAATGGCCGCTTTGAGGAGGTATTCAATCTGGTCACGGTCGGGGGGCGTGGGCTGCTCCAGCACATCCGCGAGCGCGAGCGGTTATGACCCCGATCTTGACCCACGGGCGGATCAGTGTGGGGAATAGAATCCTGGCCCTGGCCCGCCCGCTGCTCGCCGCGTTGCTACTGGGTGTGGCCCTGGTGCTGCTGTGGCAGGCCACTGCTCAGGCCGCGCTGCTGCTGAGCTACCCCTACCCGACCGACACGTTGGAGGGGACGCTGCTCCACGAGGCTCGGCTGCTACGTGCGGGTGAGCCGCTCTACCAGCCTCTGGAACTCTACCGCTTTGTCTCCGCGCCCTACCCGCCGCTGCATCCCATCCTCTTGGCCCAGGTTGATCGTCTGGTTGGGCCGCATATCTTCTGGAGCGGTCGGCTGATCTCACTCGGCGCGGCCCTGGTCGTCGGACTGCTTACCTTGCTGCTGGTGCGTGTCCTCTCTGGCTCCTGGTCCGCCGCCGCTCTGGCCACGACGATCCTGCTCAGTGCGCCGCCTTTCTATCTCTGGGCCACCCGGATTAAGCCCGATTTGCTGGCGTTGATGTGGACGACCTTGGGGCTGACCCTGGCTACATGGGCGAGGATTGGTACAACATCCGCCTTGCCCCCCTCACCCCCTGCCCCTCTCCCTCCAGGGGAGAGGGGAGTTCGCGCCGCCTTGCCCCCCTCACCCCCTGCCCCTCTCCCTCCAGGGGAGAGGGGAGTTCGCGCAGCGGGAAGCACGGGATCAACCTTGCGCCTGGTCGCAGCGGCTCTCTGCTTTGGTCTGGCCTTTCTGACCAAGCAGACGGCGGTGGCCGCCCCACTGGCAACGGGTGTCGCTCTGCTCATTGACGATCTGCTGGCGTGGTATCGATCTAGACACCTCTCGTCACAGACGCTGATCTTTGCGGTGACGTACTTAGCCCTGGCCCTCGGCACATGGGCCTTACTTGATCTGGTCTACAGCGGTCAATACACCGTTCACGTCTGGTGGAGTGGCAACCGCGTGCGCTGGTGGTCGCTGGGGCTGCTGCTCAAAGTAACCGGGCTGCTGCTGCCCTACTGGCCGCTGCTCCTGCTCGGGGCCGTCGCGGCGATCATCGGGCTGGGCCAACGCACCAGCCGCACGCTGGCTTGTTACGCCCTCGTCGCGCCGCTGACTCTCTCTGCCACCGGGGAGATCGGGGCCAACCATAATCATTTGCTGGAGACGCTGCTGGCCTCTAGCCTCTGCGCGGGGACGCTGGTGGGTTGGCAGATTACGCGGCAGATGCCCGATGCGGGGGACAGCGCGGGCAGGGCCAGGCTCCTTGGCCGTTACGTGGCGATCACCGCCCTGCTGACCGCCCAGGTCTGGCTGATCTTCCACCCCCCGGCGTGGTACGGCAGCGAACTTGACCCGGCCCTGCGGGATAACCCCGAGCGCTTTGTTACCTTTATGCGCGCCACGCCGGGCGAAATTCTGGCCGACGATCCTGGACTGCTCCTGATGGCGGGCAAGCCCATCCGCTACGACGACGCCTCGACGATGGGGTCGGCTGCGACCATCGGCACGTGGGATCAGCGCGGCATGCTGGACGACATCGCCAACCACCGCTTTAGCGCGATTATGATCCCGGTGGACGTGCGCAAAGACACGATTGACCCTTCCGGTCGCTGGTCGCCCGAGATGATCGCCGCGATCACGCACGCCTATAAGCGCCTGTACAAAGATCAGATTGTTACCTATGTTCCGCGATGAGGCTCATCTACATGAATCTCCCACACACGCTACGCGCACAGATCGAGACAATCTTAGGGAACGGGGTTACGCGGGCCGATCCGCTGGGGCAGAGCTTTGGGGCGGGCCTGGCCCGACTGACGACAGCCCGTGGGCGCTTCGCCCTCAAGTGGGCGCACCAACCATTGCCCGGTGCCCTTGCCGCCGAGTCCCGTGGGCTAAAGCTGCTGGGCTCCGCCGGGGCGGTGCGTGTCCCCGAGGTGATCGCCGTGGTCGATCCGCCGCCCGAGACCGGCCATGCGTTCCTGCTCAGCGTGTGGCTGGAGGGCGATGGTGCGGTGGTGGATATGGTCGCCCTTGGCACGCAACTGGCCGCCCTACACCGCAGCACCGCCGCAAACTACGGGCTCGACCACGACAACTATATCGGCGGGACTCCGCAGCACAACGGTTGGCTCAGCGACTGGCCGCAGTTCTTCATCGAGCGACGGCTGCTGCCCCAGATCGAACTCGCGGGGGCGCACAACCTCCTGAACGGCGGGCGACGCCACAACCTAGAGCGACTGCTGAATCGCGTGGGCGACCTGCTCGACGGGGTGGCCCGCCAGCCATCGCTGCTGCACGGCGACCTCTGGGGCGGCAACGTCGTCGCCGCCGACCCAAGCGGGGTGCCGGGCCTGATTGACCCGGCGGTTTACTACGGCGACCGCGAGGCCGAGATCGCCTTCACCGAGCTCTTTGGCGGTTTCGGCCCGGCGTTCTACGCCGCCTACAACCGGGCCTGGCCCCTAGCGTCGGGCTACACCGACCGGCGCGACCTCTACAACCTCTACCACCTGCTGAACCACCTAAACCTCTTCGGCGAGGGCTACGGATCGCAGGTTGACGCCATCGCACGCCGCTACGGCGGGTAGATCGCACGTATTGCCAGTCGCCCCGCACTACATAGCCGCTCAAAAGGAGTCGAGCCTTTAGGCGGCCTTATCCGGCTAAAGCCTGGACTCCACACAACAACCCCAAGAGGATTGCTATATTACTACAGTTGTAGTTTGAATCACCCCCCTAGCCCCCCCGCAC
>CAIRFY010000429.1 GCA_903877945.1 uncultured Oscillochloris sp.
ACTCGCAGCCTGTCGGAGAGAACTCGGAAAACCGCGTCACAAAGCCAAATCGACTTTTTTGGAATATAGCAATCCTATGAGAGTTGTCGCATGGAGTCGAGGCTTTAGCCGGAGCGCGCCGCCTAAAGGCTCGACTCCTCTTCATAACCTATGTAGGATTGCTATAGGGCGCTGTGATGCGGTAAAACTAGCTCTCTCCGACAGGCTGAGCGTGGGGAAGCCCGCAAAGAACTGGAACATGCGCTCCAGATTCGGAGTGACGCGGGCCTAGCGCATCACCCTGATATGATCGTGACGCTCCTCGACCTCGCCCGCCTGGGACTTGCTGAATTGTGGTGGGAAGAGACCGAGGCGTGGCTCGCACAGACGAACGTCCACATCCGCAGGGCTGGGCCTGCGGGCCACGCAGCTGCCGCTGATCACCGTGAACTGGAGGCAGCCCTTGCGGCTCACCGTCCTCGTCCGCAACAGGCGAAGGATCGCACATCGCGGAGGAGGAGCGCAGATAAACGACGGGGGCGGGCATCCCGGTAGGGAGAACACTAAAAAGTCGGGTATGCCACAGATGACTTGGCGATCATGTCTGCACCGGTCTATAGCCGCCCCTGACTTTTTAGTGCGCTCCTTGAATGCTCTACTTCGGCCAGCAATGCAAAACCCACCCGTGCCGCCAAGCTGAGAGTGGGTTCTGTTCGTTCATGTAATGATAGTATTTGCGATGCTGCCAGTATAGCTTGCCATATGCACCCTGGCAACGCCGGGCGGTATCTCCTACTGAGAAAGTACATCCCACATAGAGATTCCCACCGACCTCCAATCCCGCCTCGATGGCCCCCACCCGAGATTCATATCACCAGCCACATGAAGCGAGAACGTGTAAAAAAAGATAAGGCAAGCGCTGGTTTTGGCAACAATGCCTCTTGGTTTGTAGCGGATCCGCGTGATCGGCCACGGGGTTGTCGGGAATCGTCACATGGAGCGACCCGCGCCCGCGCACTCATTCTGGTACGAGTTTGGTGGCCTGATTGTCCCAGGAACCGGCGGGGCGTCAAGGCGTCGATGGCGTCCCAATGCGCTCGCGCATCCGTACGTGGGGATGAGCGATCATCACCCCCGTACCAGAGCGAACATTCTCGTACGACTATCAAGCCCACGAGGATAGGGGCATGAGCCTACACGTTCTCGCTTACTGCGGCTGGTGACACGAATCTCGGGTGGGGGCCAAAAAGTCGGGGGGACACCCCACTATGCTTTGCGCTCATGTCTGCGCCCGTCCCTATCCGCCCCCCGACTTTTTAGTGATCTCCTGTTATGATAACCCATACGCCCGGGGATTTGCACGCTCCAGAGGTCGTGAAAGCCGTGAGAGAAAATGATACCATATGAAGCCCACATGCCTCTCTAACCTCGTGCGCAGCCTGCCCCAGATTATCTGGCGGATCTGCGTGACCTTGGGCAGCATCATACTTGCCACATCCTGTCAGGGGCAGTCCGAGATCGCGCCGACCCAGCCTGAGCACGTGATACTCCAGCTCAAGTGGAAGCACCAGTTCCAGTTCGCCGGATATTACGCCGCCCAGCACCAGGGCTTCTATCGGGATGCGGGCTTTGATGTCGAGATCCAAGAATCCCCAGACGAGGGCGATCCGGCCAACGTAGTGTTGCAGGGGAAGGCAGACTTCGGCATCGCCTCGTCCGATCTGATACTCCTGCGAAGCCAGGGCAAGCCGGTGGTCGCCCTAGCCGCAATCTTTCAGCACTCGCCCTTGATCATACTCGCGCTCAAAAGCTCGGGGATTGACAACGTACACGATCTAGCCAGAAAGCGGGTCATGATCGAACCGCACGCCGCCGAGCTGCTGGCGTACCTAAAGTACGAGTCGATCAATACCTCAGATATGAGCATCCTGCCGCACACCTTCGACACATCGGCCCTAGTGGCAGGTCAGGTCGATGCGATC
>CAIRFY010000430.1 GCA_903877945.1 uncultured Oscillochloris sp.
ACCACGCTGCGGGTGAACATAGCCGATAGGCCGATAGATCTGGCAGGGCATGTGCAAAGTCCCGTGATCTCCCCTCACCCCTCACCCCCCAGCCCCCTCTCCCTGAACGGGAGAGGGGGAGTCGAGCGCATCCTGATGCGAAATCTCCCCTCTCCCCTTGAGGGAGAGGGGCAGGGGGTGAGGGGGCCAGGATCGACTTTGCTCATGCCCTGATAGATCCGGCGCTTTACATCGGGCGTATCGCAGAAGAGATACCAGTCACAAACCTGTCAGGTGCGGCCCCACGCGCATCAGGATGCCGAAATATCACCATTGGCCGCACCTGACAGGTTTCAACTGGCTCCTTGTCTTTCGGGAAGAAGACCACTCCATCAGCGATCAGAAATCTCTGGGATATACTCATCTTCATATTTCTCGATCAAGACCCCGATGACCTCCATATAGGAGGCGAGAGGATGTGACTCATGCTCGCCGACAACATCAATTAAGGTATCGAGAATAGCAACCAGCCGCTCATATTCTTGTTCCGTATGTGGAACAAAGAGCAGCGCCGTAAATGACGGCCACAGGTATTGGATGGTTTCCATGTCACTCGTCGTCATATGTCTACTCCTTCCATCTCCCCTCATCGTACTCATCGTGCGTGAGGATCGCCCGAATGTAAATTCGTTGACGGTTGTAGTGTATCGCTGCGATAAGTCGTGCCGTATTTCCACCAATGTTAAAAACGGTCAGTTTCCCCACCTGATCAGCACTTGGAAAAAGTGTTCGTAACTCAGCAAACGACCGAATCGTTGCCGGTTTGATCGTGCGATACCAATGGGCAAGTCCCGGCTTTGTATGTGGATGCGCTTCGACAAACTCGTTTAGCCGTTTTCTGGTAATAATGTGCATATGACAATGATTCTCGCTACACTTCGCAGAAGAGATACCAGTCACAAACCTGTCAGGAGCGGCCCCACGCGCACCAGGATGCCGAAAGGTCTCCCCTGGCCGCACCTGACAGGTTTCAACTTGTTGATCGCTCAACTCGCGTAGCAGTGGCAGCAGTACGGGAATGTCATCCTGAGTAAGCTACCCACCGCTAAAGCTGGTGGGCTTTACCCTGGCGCTACCAATCCCGTTCTTCGACTGGCATCCGGGTAGTATGGCCTGCTTACGGAGGCCCTGCCGGGCGAACCCGGCAGCGGTTGCATATGCCGAAGCATACGACCTTCAACCTTTTACCCACCGGAGGTTTCCCCGATGGAACCTGCAAGGTTCAGTTGGAAACGTGCATGGAAACCGTATCCACCGACAAATCGGCTTTGTGCCTTCGCACGATAGGGACAGCCTCCTACACGCACAATTGTACCATAAACAGCGGTTTGGCGCAACCCAATGGGCTAAAGCCGCTGAAGCAGGGCGCTCCTCCCACGGCTAAAGTCTTCGGCGAGCTCAGCCGAGCCGCTCGTGGGTTTCCGCGCCTAAAGGCAAGCTATCTATGATACTCCAGAGCGTATCGTTATCAATCCCGAGGTAGGCGTGGATCAGCCGGTTGCGCGTGGCAATGATCAGCCGCCACGGGATCTGCGGGTTGGCATCGCGCACGGTACTCGGGATGTGGGTCGCGGCCTCACCGATAAGCTCCAGGTTACGCAAGGTTGCGTCATAGTGGAGTTCACTGGCAACAAAACCCGCCTGGTCACGGTGAGCGGTATAGGCGAGTACTTTCTCGGCAAAGACGATCACGTCCTCAAGGTAGAATCCCCAGGGACGCTGCGTAGCCTCAGACATGCACCGCTTCCTTTTCAATGGTCGGGCGCAGTTCTGCGCGTAACGCCTTCTCCGTCACCAGATCAATCGCGCAGCCGAACACGTCCTCCAGGTAAAACTGAACCCCAAAGTAACGCGCCGAGGTCGCAGGCCCATCGAAGGCAACCAGAATATCAATATCGCTATCGCTGCGTGCGATGCCATGGACCGTCGAGCCAAACAACGCGAGGCGTATGACGCCGTAGCGCTGCATCAGGATCGGTTTCGCGTGTCTCAGCACATCAAGCGCCTGTATCGCATTCATATCCAGTGATTCCATAAAGCAACACGTTCCTTGCGCCTTGGCGTCTTTGTGTCAGATCGCTGAACTGCTACGCGGGACTGAACCACGTCCCAGGCCAAAATGTGGCATTCTGATGCGCTCAACCTGAAACCTCGCACCTGAAACCTTATGGCGACCAGGGCGAGTAGCCCAGTGAGCGGGGGGTTGGTGGGTCAGGTTCATGGGCAGGCTCCTCAGTGTTCGGAAAGAAGACTCACTCAGGTGCAAACTCGGTAAACTGACGGCGAAATGGCACATGAAATGCTAAGACAATATCGGTTTTCGGAACGCCTCGTTCCACAAGGCGGTGCGCAATTCCTTCTTCCGTTCCATCGTGTTGAATCCAGATTTTTCCATCTTTAATATCAATATGGAAGACGCACCCATGAATGCGCTCGTATCCATTCCAGCCGACAGTAAGCAGTTGATAGTGGTCATGGGCAAGATCGCTAATTTGCTCAACATCAACCTGTCCATATGATGGACGATACTGACCATATTCACTCAACAAGTCATGAATATAACTCCGATACAACGTCACGTTATCCATTGAAAAACCTCCTGTCGTTCAGGATGATAAATAACGAGCTTGACATCATACTGCTCGACCACACCTCTGGTAAATGCAAGCGTAAAAAATGTTTGATAAATGTCCAACGGCACAGCTAAAAATAAAACTCGTGATGGCTCTTTTTGCTTTAAAGCGAATCGGTAGTTCAGAAACTGACCAAGTGCGCTATGAAATTCGCTCACTACGGAAGCCCCAAGGAAACTCTTGACCTCCACTGCAATCGTATGTCCTGCTTTCTCAGCAGCAATCAATTTCTCTGCCCCCAAATCAATATAGAGGTCAACACCACCGAATTGGACAACCAACGGATCGTCGGTAATTGTCCACCCATCGACAATTAAGGCTTGTTTGACGGCTTGGTGGAACACATCACGCGCTGCCATGGCTACACCATATTCCTATCGGACGTTTCCTGCATCGCGGTTGATCGTCCGGCCCAAGAACGCATCAGACAAGGTTTCAGGTGCAAGGTTTCAGGTGTCAGACGCAGCGCACCAGGAAGCCTTGCATATGCCAAAACTGTAACGTATTCGCGAACCATGTTTCAGGCCAAAATGTGGCATCCTGATACGCTGAACTTGAAACCTGAAACCTCGCACCTGAAACCTTATGGCGACCAGGGCGGGAGGCCCAGTGAGCGGGGGGTTGGTGGGTCAGGTTCATGGGCAGGCTCCTCAGCGGACGCTACCGGAAGTACACATCCGTACTCCGGCAAGGGCCGTGATGTTACGGGCGATAGCTCGCCGTATCAACGTGCATGGCTTCCACATCTACAAGCTGCAAGGTATGATCAAGAACAATAACGAAGTCAAAAGGAAAACCTTCAGGTTCTACCATACCTTCCTCATGTGATTGGTCTGAGCCTTCTGCATTGAGTTTGACCGCAACAGTGCCTGTTCCGGCCACACGCATCTGTGTATGGTCAACATCAACAGACGTAATAGTTACATCAGAAACATCCTCAACAGATGTATGTGTTGAAAGTTCAGCAAGAACACCCATATGATTTAGGAAAGCGTTCGAGAGGATATGTTCAATACCATCAATCTCAATATTCTTTTCTTTGGGTGGGGTAATGACAACAAGATGAAACTTCCCGCCTAAACGATGAACGACTTCACTCCGCATCTGGCGCACCTGATCATTCCGCTGGTCAGTCCAATGACCAAGTTTAAAGGCCACAACGACCAATTCATCCCCTTTACGCGCAACAAGATCCGCCTGTAGATGACCAAGGGGAGTTTCTGTCGTAACCGCATAGCCCTGGTTCGCATAGTTACTGGCCGTCTCCTCGATTGCAGCATGTAGCCAATACTTTGTCGCAATTTCCTGTCGAATATGCATGTTACAGATCCTCTGGTATTGCTTGGCCAAAGCGAAACATACGCTGATGTAACCCTCCGAACTCAACATACAGAACGTGATCCTCAGTTCCTATCATCTCTATAAAACTATCAGCAACCATATCCGGCATCCTTGACAGATCAAAGGCCGTCATGTCTGTACTTCTCAAATCCACAACACCCGCATGGCGCAACTGAATTGATCGGTCATCATTAAACGCCACACCCTCCAACGCATCCCACACTGGTTTGCTCAAATTGTCTGCATCAAGCTGGTTATTTCTCTTGTGAAAATAATAGACAATGCCATAAAGAACCCCGTCCATCAATTCTTGATCAGGATAATACGCCTGATACGAGTGCCTGATCCGTTCCTGGAAATTACTTGTCCCTTTTGCATTCACGGATTACTCCCCTTTAGGGGCGGAAGCCCAAGAGCTTTAGCCTTGGGAGGAAGCGCCCCGCTTGAGCGGCTTTAGCCCAATGCGGCGGCATAGGTGTATCCGTCAGATCGATGGACAGTGCGAAAGAATCGGTGATTGAGTCCCTGGATCTTCGCGCTGGTGGTGGTGGTGATGTTGAATGCCCCGATGGCGCGCACGGCCACCCGCCCAATATAGACACCCTGCTTTGTGCCGGTCGTGACGGTTGCACGCGCAATGTCGCCGGTCTGAAAGCCAAAGTGGCGCTTCTTGCGCTGGCGGTGCCGGATCGGGAAGCCGTACCTGTTGAGTCCCGCCATCTGGCGATTTCCGTGGCCGGTGGCCGTGATCAGGAGCGGGCGCACGCCGCGCACGTCCAGTGCCTCGGGCGTGCTGGCCCCGACACAGGCCGCGTCGTGCCAGTGGGCCTTCTCCAGCCCCAGGCGGGTGCGGTTGAACTTGGTGTGCCCGCCTGTGCCAACCTCTACGGGCAGGCCGGTGGCGATGAGGTGCTGATACAGCGCCCAGCGGGTCGTGTTGACCGCTGCGGCGTCCTTCAGCGGACGGCGGGCCTGGGCCTGGATGTCGGGGTGCCCGAACTCCGCTGCGGTCTGGGTTCCTTTCTTGATGTTGCACGGCTCGCAGGCGAGGGCGAGGTTGCTGATACGGTCTGATCCGCCCCGCGCCCGTGGGACGATATGCTCGACCTGGAGCGGCGTATTGGTCGCGCCGCAGTAGGCGCAGCGGCGGCCCCACTTTTCTAAGAGGTACTCGCGTACCTCATAGCCCGCCAGCGTACCTTGCTGGTACGCCACGCCGCTGATCTCGGCGTTCTCAAGCAGCTGCGTGTCGAAGCGCACCATCTCGGTGCTGATGGCGGTGACCGGCACGAACCGCCGCAGCCGGTTGACCCAGGTGAGGGTCGTCGCGACCCGGTGCTGGAGGCTGGGAGCCAGCCAGCCAGCGGGCCTGCGCCGGTTGAGGAAGCGGGGCTGGCGGTAGCGGGTTTTCCGCTGCCGTCGGCTGCGGCGGCTGGCCCGCCGACTGAGCAAGGCATCGCGGATGGCCTGCCCCCGATGGGTCAGCTCGCCCGCCCAAACGACCCGCCCGGTCGTTTCGGCTACCACCGCGATGCCCGTGGTCTTGGAGCCAGGGTCGAGCTTGAGCCGATGGGGATGGGTGACGCGCTCGGCAACGCTGCGCTCGGAGAGCCGGATCGTGAACGGGTAGCGCCGCCACACAGCGGCTTTCCCGTGGTCGAGCAACTGCCGCGCCCGCGCCGGGTGGCACGGGTCGAGCGGCTGGCCGTCGCTGCTGAGGACAAAGACGAAAGACATGATTTTGGATTACTCCAACTCCCCTCGCGGGGGTAAGGTTCGCCTCGACAAGGCACATCGGGCTTGTCGTGCCTGCGACCTCCTGCCCTTGCCCCAGGCGGGTGTGATCGCAGACGACAGAGCTTCCGGCTGGCAACGCACCAGAAAGGTGTCGTGACCCGTTGTGCGTAGCCCCGAAGGGCTGAGTCTGGTCAGTACAGGCCGATAGCGGCGAACCGCTACAAGCCCAGGAGCTTTAGCCCTGGGTTACTGACTGACCTCGGCCTCTGATTACTGAGAAACGCTCGCATCAGTCGGCTCCTCAAAGAGCGTGCGCAAGACGACAGCGATCACAAAAATCTCTTGTTCTCGCCATCAGTGTAGCATATCGCGTGTCATTATCGCTGACAGGTTGGGCGATGCCATGTCATTCTTCGTCCAGACACCTCAGGGGCAGCTCCTTATGCGTATCGCAGAAGACATACTCCACCTGCGGGACGTAATCGCGCAGGTAGATCGCCAGGGCCGTGCTATCCTTGCCTCCACTGAGGCTGACACTATGGCGACCAGGGCGGGAGGCCCAGTCGGCGGGGGGGATGGTGAGAAGAAGGAAGCATCACAGTTTAGAACCTTTCTTCTGTTTAAGAATTGCTTGGGCAAGCTCATCAACCGTCATCGCCCCAAAAAGATGCTCTTTATCTTGAGTGTAATCGCCATAGCCTGTGGTGAACTGCTCCTCGTTCAGAACCTTCAGTAAGGTTGCCGCAGCATCATACGCATCATAGGGTGCCCAGACCATATGGGGCAGATTCAGTGATGGTACGGTCATCGCTTCCTCGTGC
>CAIRFY010000431.1 GCA_903877945.1 uncultured Oscillochloris sp.
GGCCCGCCGCCCGTCACTGTCTGGGGCCGCTGGTTAGCGCTGGGGGAGCGGTAGCGTGGCGCGACTTCCTGGTGAACCTCGCTACCGCTGAATGAGGGGGAGCATCACCTGGAATCGCCCAACCGTCGGGGCGGAGGGCAGCGGCCCCTGTGGATTGATAACCCCGGACGGGAGGATCAGCACCGGCGTATTGCTCCACTGGCGCACATTGTTCAGGGTGCCGGTCACCGTAAGGGCGACCGAGCCGCTTACCGGGAGATGGCCTAACTGCTGCTTGATGTTGCCCGTCCCGGTGATGATTTGGGTCAGAGTTACCCCTCGCGTGACCTGGTTCGCGGTTCTCGCTAGGGAGATACCACAGTCCGCGCCGCTGGTTGCAGTGCAGATCCACGCCCAGGTGGTTCCATGCGCGGGTTCGGGCAGGGGATCATCCACAATGGCTCCCACGAGATCCTTGGGGCCGTTGTTGCCCATTGTGATCGTCAGGGTCAGTTCGCTGCCTATCAACTGGTAGTCCTGACCGATATGGGCATCGACATCCGCGATCATCGCGATGAAGTCCTGCCCGCTGAGATCGCCGCTCACCACGGTAACGCTGAGGGTGGCGGGGGTAAAGATGTAGCCGATCTTCGTCGGGGTGAGCGTATACGTCCCCGGAGCGACGCCCGCGAACGTGAACGCGCCATCGGTGGCGGTGATCGCACTCAGGCCGGTGTTGGTCGCCACCGTAACATCGGCGATCCCCGCGTCGTCCGCGCTGGCGACCCGCCCGCTGACGGTGTAAGTGACCGGGGCGGTCTCGCTTAGGCGGATCTTGGCCACGAAGGCTTCGCCTGATCCGCCGCCGGTCGGCGGGAGCGGGTTGACAATAGGGAAGTCCGCTGATCCGGCCCAGCCGGTAACATAGGCGTTGTCTGCGGCGGCATCCACCGCAATGCCAAGGCCCCAATCCTCATAGGATCCACCAAGGTAGGTGCCAAAGAGCAAGGCGCTGCCCGCCGGGTTCAGCTTCGCCACGAAGACATCGCTAAAAAGGTAGTGGGCGTCACTTCTATTGGTCGGCTGGATGGGATTGACGGTGGGAAAGTTCCACGAGCCGGTCGATCCCGTGATATAGGCGTTGCCGGTGGCATCCACCGCAATGTCATTGCCCCCATCATTCAGAGAGCCGCCGAGATAGGTGCTGTAGAGCAAGGCGCTGCCGGTCACATTCAGTTTGGCGACGAAGGCATCGACGGATCCTCCCCCGTAGGATGGCTGAAGCGGGTTGACGGTGGGGAAGTCCGTCGTCGTGCCGGTGATCAAGGCATTGCCGTCGCTATCCACTGCGATAGCAGCGCCCCTATCGTCTCCGCCCCTGCCAAGGTACGTGCTGTAGAGCAGGGCGCTGCCGGTCGGGTTCAGCTTGGTCACAAAGACATCAGCGTAGCCACCCCCAGTGGTCGGCTGGAGCGGATTGGCGATGGGAAAATTTGTCGAGGCGGTGTAGCCCGTCACATAGGCGTTGCCCGCACTGTCCAGCGCAATATCCGTACTCACATCGGGGCCACTGCCGCCGAGGTAGGTGCTAAAAAGCATGGCGCTGCCGGTCACGTTCAGCTTTACCACAAAGCCATCGCCACGGAAATAGTCACTCGTCTGACCGCCGCCGTAGGTCGGCTGGATGGGGTTGACGGTAGGGAAATTGTCCGAAGCCGTGTTGCCGGTGACATAGGCGTTGCCAGCGCTATCTACGGCGATGCCATCGCCCGAATCGTCGCCACTGCCGCCGAAGTACGTGCTAAAAAGCAGGGTTGTGCCGGTCGGGTTCAACTTCGTGATGAACGTGTCCACGGAGCCGCCGAAGGTCGGCGGGATCTTACTCGTGACGGGGAAGTCTGGCGAGGCCGTTGGTCCCGTGATGTAGGCATTACCAGTATCATCAAGCGTGATCCCAACACCCCTGTCGTCGCCGCTGCCGCCGAGGTAGGTACTAAAAAGCAGGGCGCTGCCGGTCGGGTTCAGCTTCGCCACGAAGACATCATACCCGCCGCTTACGCCTGTTGGCTGCGCAGCCGTGAGATAGGCATTACCGGCACCATCAACCGCGATGCTGCTGCCAGCGCCACCGGAGGAGTCGCCAACGTAGGTGCTGAACACCAGGGTCGGGTCGATCACCAGCGCGTGCGCCGGGTCGTAGCGGCCGAGGGCGAAGCGAACCTGTCCATCATCGGCGATCTGGTAGCGGGCCGTGATCGGCACCCGCCGCCCGTCAACCGTCTGCCATGCCACGGGAGCCTGCTCACGCAGGGTCGTGCCGCCGCTGAGTACGATCACGACATCGCCGGTTGACGAGTCCACGCTCACGCGATCCGCCCCCGCGTAGCGCCAGGCGATCTGCGCCGGGTCTGCGTCGGGGGCGACGGTGTAGGTACCCTTGAGCCGACCCTCGGCCCCATCGTAGCGCAGCACGACGCCGGGGTAGAGCTGCTGGTAGGCGATCCCTGCGTAGGTTGGCAGGTTCGTGTGCCACTGCGCCGGGTCGTTGCCGATGAAGTAGTTGACAATGCCGGGCAGCGGCTGTGCGCCGACGATGGTCTGTGCCGTGTTCACGCCCGCGAACTGCATCCGCACAACGTCCACCGGGCGCGGCGGTTGATCAACCCTTGGAGTGTGTCGGTCAGTCGGTACCGGTCGCTCAGCGGCCTGCGGCAGAGCCAGCACAACCTCGCTATCGGTGAAGAAGATCGTCCCGCCCATGCCGCGCACCTGGAAGCGCACGGCGGGGTCGCTCTGTCCAACGTTAGGCGCAAAGGAAAGCGGCAGCTTGCCAAAGTCGGGCGCGGCGACGGGGGCGATTTTTGGAGGTGTCGATGTGGGTGCGCTAACTCGCACCTGCGCCAGGGGCAGCGCCGCGAGAGAGAGCAGCGCTGCCAGCAGCAACAGCAGCGGGCGCGTGGGCGCGGCGGTCTGTGGACGCGGTGAGATCATGGCGGCACTCCTTGGGTTCCATAAGCGCAGGTTACGGTATTGGCGAGCGGACTACCCCAGTGCGCAGCAAGCTGCGTGGACGCTGGGAGCGCAGGCGTCTCGCCCGCCAGGA
>CAIRFY010000432.1 GCA_903877945.1 uncultured Oscillochloris sp.
CAGCACGCCCCGGTTGAGGGCCAGGGCGTTGGAGAGGCTCAGTTGCGTGGCCTCATCAACGCCAGGAACCGTGAATGGCACCAGCTTAACGTGGTGGGTGTAGAAGGTGCCATTCCAGCTCAGGGCGTTCAGCCGCCGCATGATCTCGTCGGCCTGGGCGCGCCGGTTGTAGGCGCTGTCCCACAGCCCGGCCTGTTGCTCCAGCGCCGAGAGCGAGCGCAGCGCCTGGGCCAGGCCAGTATTGTCGCCGTGGAAGATGCCCCACTTGGTCTGGTCGTCGATCCAGTGGCGCGGGGCCGGGTTGCCGTTGCTGGGGTTGATCGTGGTCGGGCCGTACTCGAAGTCCCAGGTGTCGATGGTGAAGGGTCGCTTCACCAGGCCCTGGCTCGGCTCCCAGCGCTGCGGACTGGACATGGTGTAGGCCAGCGCCTTCTGCGCCGAGGGCAGCAGCTTCAGCATCCAGGCCGTGTCGCCGGTGGTCTGCCAGGTCTCGTAGATCAACTGGACGTAGAGGAACTCCACGTCGGCCTCGACGGGGGTGCGGAAGGCGGGGATGCCCCATTCCGGGCGAGCCAGGAAATCGGGCAGGCTGCCGTCGGGCAGTTGGGCGCGGGCGAACGCCTCGGGCAGACTCTTCAGATCCTGTTCGAAGTAGCGGAAGGCCCGGTTCTGATAGTAGTGGTCGCGCAGCCAGAGCAGCGGGCTGTCGGGCGAGCGGTAGCCGGAGACCTGGCTGCCATCGAGGCTGTAGCTCAGTCGGTCGTTGGCCATAAAACCGCGCACCCGGTCGTAGAGTGTGTCGAAGGCGGGCACGCCGGTCTGCACGGTGGTGGCGGCGTCCAGGGTATAGATCGGCCCAGCGCAGACCTGGGCACCATTCACGAAGAGTGCGCCCCAGTGCGGGCCGAGTCCCCCACGTGGCTGCACCTGCACCGCGCCGTAGCCGCCGTCGAGGGTCAGGTCAAACGCCCCGGCGGTGCGCCCAGCCGGGTCAAAGATCAGCAACTGGGCCGGGCCGCTGTAGCCGACCACGTTCACATATACCAGGGCCGGGGTGAGCGGGGCCACCACCGGGCGCTCGCTGGTGAACGAGGCGACGACCTCGGCGCGGGCAGGGGTGTTGGGGGCAACGGCGATCAGCACGAGCAGGGCCAGGGCCATGAGCAGACGACGATTCATAATGTGATTTGGTTGTTTTTGGGGCGGGAAAGATGGGCCAAAGTATACCATATGGCCCTCACCCCAGCCCTCTCCCAGAGGGAGAGGGGCTGGGGGTGAGGGCGAATCAAGGAGACACATATGACCAATCCACCAAGGCGCACCCGCGTCTTCTCAGGCATCCAGCCCTCGGGGATGCTGCATATCGGTAACTACTTGGGCGCGATCCAGCAGTGGGTCGCTGGGCAGGGCGAAAAGACCAACTTTATCTGCATTGTTGACCTGCACGCGATCACGGTGCCGCAGGAGCCTGCGGCCCTGCGCCGCCAGACCCGCGAACTGGCCGCGCTGCTGATCGCCGCCGGGATCGATCCGCAACAGACCACGTTGTTTGTGCAGAGCCACGTGCGCGCTCACGCCGAGGGCTGTTGGCTGCTCAACTGCGTGACGCCCCTGGGTTGGCTGGAGCGCATGACCCAGTATAAGATGAAGGCCCAGAAGCAGGAGAGCGTACTCACCGGCCTGCTCGACTATCCGATCCTTCAGGCTGCTGACATTCTGCTCTACGACACCGACGAGGTGCCGGTTGGCGAGGATCAGAAGCAGCATGTTGAACTGACCCGCGACATCGCCCAGCGTTTCAACGGCCTGTACGGCGAGACGTTTGTGGTGCCTAAGCCGGTGATCCGCGAGAGCGGTGCGCGGGTGATGGCTCTGAACGACCCGACCGCCAAGATGAGCAAGAGCGACTTTACACGCGGCCACGCCATCCGGGTCAACGACGCGCCCGACGAGATCCGCTGGGTGATCAAGCGCGCTGTCACCGACGCCCTCGCCCGCATTGGCTTCAGCGACGACCCGGCCCGCGCCGGGGTGAACAATCTGCTCCAGATCTACGAACTGTTTACCGGCCAGAGCCGCCCGGCCATCGAGTCCCACTTTGCGGGTAAGGGCTACGGCGCACTGAAGGCCGACGTGGCCGAGGCGGTGATCGCGGGCCTGCGCCCCATCCGCGAGCGCTACGAGCAACTGATCGCTGACCCCGCCGAGCTGGATCGCATCCTGTCCATCGGCGCAGCCCAGGCCCGCGCCGTTGCCGACCCCAAGGTGCGTGTGGTGATGGAGCGGGTGGGATTTGTGTTGCCAGCGTGACCTATGAGACGGCGTTGGGGCG
>CAIRFY010000433.1 GCA_903877945.1 uncultured Oscillochloris sp.
CAGCGCATTGCGCTGCCCCACCGGCTGTTTGCCTAAAGCCAACGTCAGCGAATCGCGTTGCTATCTGGTTCGGGGGCGACGGGTGCGCTGAAGGGGACAGCGTGTACTACCACGCGCTGCTTGAACTTATCGGGGCCTTTAGGGGGCCAGCAGGTGAGCATCGTGATCTGCTCGTGGTCGGTGGGGGCGATCAGTTTGGCGTTCTCGATGCGCTGCGCGACCGATGCGTCATCCTCCTCGACGATCAGGCGTTCCTGGACGATGTAGAGGAACTCCTGGCCATTGCTGTAGACGATGACCGGTTCGCCGGGGTGGACGTAGAAGAGGTCGCGGAAGGCGTGGCCATAGCCACCGACATGGCCTGCCAGCACCACATTTCCGCCCTCACCAGGGTTGGCCGACCCGTGGTGCTGGCCGATGGCGTACTCGGCTACATCCCAGATCGCCACCACCTTGCCGTTGACCTCCTGAGCATTCCAGCCTACCTCGACCACCTTTGAATCCAGGGCGATGCTCGGGATCACCACCCGCGTAACCGTCGAGACGTGCGCAACCTGGGCGGCGCTCGGCACATCTGAGGCGATCTGACCGTCGGCAATTCCAAGCTGGGGCACACTGAAGGTCGTCGGTGCCACGGGTGGGGCATGGACGAGCGAAGACTTCCAGGCAGCCTGAGCCGACTGTGGGCCGGTCAGAAACGCAGAAGCGGAGATCATCGCACGCGGAACATCAAGGTCGTTATCGCCGCGAGCCGCGAGGCGCTGGTAGTCGATCTGCACATAGACCCCCCCAACATAGAATAGCAGGTAGATCCCGGTGAACATCAAGAGGTTGCCGAGCGTCCAGATCAATCGCTGGCGTGGCGAAATCGGCCTGCGCCGTAGGGCAGCCCGAATCCGTAAGGCGTCGCTGATTTGTGTGCGGAATGGTATCAACATAGCGAGGGCGTGAGTCACTACAGATCGTATCTTTCCAAGGGGGAATATATCACGAAGACACGACAGCGACAGGTAGCGAACCCCAAGGGCCGAGCATCGCACGCATATGGTGAAATACTCAGCCCTGTCATGTCGCTACGCGGCGCTGGTAGGCTCGCTGCTGCCCAGCATGCTCATCGACACGCGGAGCAGGGCGAGGTCGTCATTCGACACACGTGCGAGGGCTGCATCGTTCGGATGGACAGCGCCCGTGATCATCAGGAGCGCACGAAGCCCGGCAGGCCACGTCGGGTCGCCCGTGCCATCGGTTGTTCGTCCGGGCCAGCCATCAGAGCCGAGGTGCGGTAGGGTAGGGGCATAGTGAGTGTGTCGTGCAGGAGACATAGTCGCTCCTCTTGTAAGTGATTGAGAGACAGTTTAGAACGAAGGTCGGCTTACGTCAAGAGATGTAGGCCCGTAGCGGTGAAGCATCGCCCTTACGGGTGTTCTCTATACTCGTAGAGCGGTAAGATCATCGAGGATGTAGGTGGGTTGATGCGGTGCGGCTGGCAGATCGGCGCGGGTGCTGTCGCCGGTGAGGACGAGGGCCGTATCCATACCGGCCTCGGCCCCCATCGCGATGTCGGTCAGCAGGCGGTCGCCGATCATCAGACAGCGCCTGGGGGGGAGGTGAAGCATGGCACTGACGGCACGGGCCATGATGGGCGAGGGCTTGCCAACATTGACCTCGCAGCGCGTGTTGGTGCATGCCTCAATGGCAGCGATGATCGCGGCCGCGTCGGGTTCACCGCCGCCGGGTACGGGGCAGAAGCGGTCGGGGTTGGTGGCCACTAGGCGCGCCCCGGCGCGAATGGCGTTAAAGGCGACCTGGAGCTTGTGGTAGGTAAAGGCGCGGTCGAAAGAGGCAATCACGATCTTCACCTCACCGGCTTGCTCGCTGATCGGAAAGCCCGCCGCCGTTAGTTCGTCGATCAGCGGCTGCTCGCTCACCGGGTAGACAGTGGCCCCTGGGGCGTTGGCCTTCAGCCACTCGACCATCACATAGGTGGTGTTGATCACGTCGGCGAGGCTGGCCTGGATGCCAAGCTTCGTCAGCTTCGTCACATACTGCTCGCGGCTCTTCGTTGGGTTATTTGAGAGAAAGGCGACCTGGCGGCCAGCGCGGCGCAACTGACTGAGGAGATCGACCGCCCCCGGTAGCAGCGTATCCCCGAGGTAGATTGTACCGTCGAGATCAAAGATATAGCCGTCGTAGGGCGGGATCTGCGTCATTGAATGGGTTGCCTTTAGGTACTCAGCGTGACCGCGTTACGTCTGCTTTATTACGTCCCACCCTGTTGGGATGGGAATTAGCGTATAACCAAGAGATATGTTACAATAATACCGCTTTATTAGCAGAACGCCAGGCTGCGCCAGCCTGCGCGCGATTACCGGAGGAGGCACTCCCGTGGCGCTTGAAAAAGATGAAAAAGGCTCGATCATTGGTGATTACCAGGTTCACAGCAACGATACCGGATCGCCTGATGTTCAGGTGGCGCTGCTGACGGAGCGGATCAACCAGTTGATCGATCACCTGCGCACGCACATCCACGATCACCACTCGCGGCGTGGCCTGCTCAAGCTGGTCGGTCGTCGCCGTCGCCTGCTGAACTATCTACAGAGCCGCGATAAGGATCGCTATCGCGGTGTGATTGAGCGCCTTGGCCTGCGACGTTAGCCTGGGAGTCCATGTCACGCTATATCGTCGCATGTAGAGAGCACTGGCGAGCATCCTCGCCGGTGCTCTTGCGTATTTAAACCGGAGGCGGTTGTTCGGGATTGGAGCGTGCAAAGAGCCGCCCGGCTGTTTGTAGGCTCCAGTACCGAACCCCCCTCCGGCGGCGGCCAACCGGCACGTGCCGGCGGCCCGGCCACAATGGCCGAACTGTACCCATACCCGGAGGAATAGATTCAGATGACCGAATGTCACGTCTACACCGTTAGCGCCGAGATTGCGGGCCGCACCTTGACCATTGAGGCCGGCCGTTTTGCCGAGCAGGCCGATGGCGCGGTGACGGTTCGCTACGGCGATACGGTACTCCTGGCGACGGTGGTGGGGGCCACGGAGGCCCGCGAGGGGATTGATTTCTTCCCGCTCACCGTTGACTACGAGGAGCGCATGTACTCGGCTGGGAAGATTCCTGGCAATTTCTTTAAGCGTGAGGGCCGCCCCACGACGACGGCGATCCTTACCTCGCGCCTGACTGACCGCCCCCTGCGCCCGCTCTTCCCCAAGGGTTACTATAACGAGGTTCAGGTCATTATCACGACCTTCTCGATTGATATGGTGAATGACCCCGGCCCGATGGCGATCATCGGGGCCTCGGCGGCTCTGGCGATCAGCGACATCCCCTTTAAGGGGCCGGTCGGCGCCGTGCAGATGGCGCACCTCGATGGCAAGCTGGTGGTGAACCCGCCAATGGCTGATCTGGAAAAGAGCCGTCTCGACCTGGTGGTGGCCGGTACCAAGGGCGCGGTGCTGATGGTGGAGGCGGGAGCCTACGAGCTTACCGAGGACGAGTTGCTCGATGCGGTGATTCAGGGCCACGCGGTCTGCGCACAGCTTTGTGAGATGCAGGAGGAGTTGGTGCGGCTCTGCGGCCGCGCTAAGCGCGAGTTTGTCCCCCCGGCAGTCGATACCTCTCTGGAGGAGTCGGTGAGCGCATGGATGGGCAAGCGTCTGCGCGAGGCGGTGCGCAGCAGCAGCAAGCAGGATCGCGAGGAGCGCACCGCGACCCTGAAGGCGGAGGTTGTAACTAACTTCAGCGCCGATGAGCCCGAGGAGGAGTTGCCCGCCCGTATCAAGGAGGTCAGCAAGTCCTTTGAGAAGCTGCTCAAGGAGGAAGTGCGTAACGCCATTCTGGACGAGGGTATCCGCGTCGATGGCCGGGCTACCACGGAGATCCGCCCGATCTCGGTGGATGTCGGGGTCATCCCGCGTGTCCACGGTACGGGCCTGTTCCACCGTGGACAGACTCAGGTACTCACTGTCACGACCCTCGGCTCGCCCGGTGAGGAGCAGCGCCTCGACGATCTGGGCATCGAGACGAGCAAGCGCTATATCCACCACTACAATTTCCCGCCCTTCAGCACCGGCGAGGCCAAGCGGATGGGTTCGCCCCGCCGCCGCGACATCGGCCACGGTGCCCTGGCCGAGCGCTCGCTCCTCGCGGTGCTGCCGAGCATGGACGAGTTCCCCTATACGATGCGCCTTGTCTCTGAGGTGCTGTCGTCCAATGGCTCCTCGTCGATGGCTTCGGTCTGCGGCTCGTCCCTCAGTCTGATGGACGCCGGTGTGCCGATCAAGCGCCCGGTGGCCGGGGTGGCGATGGGTCTGATCACGGATCCCGATGGTCGCTGGAAGGTGCTTACCGACATCCAGGGTCTTGAGGATAACCTCGGCGATATGGATTTTAAGGTCGCTGGTACCTCCGAGGGTATCACCGGCTTGCAGATGGACATCAAGACGACGGGGATTACCTTCGAGATTATGCGCCAGGCGTTCGCCCAGGCCCGCGATGGCCGCCTGTTCATTCTCGGCAAGATGAATGCGGTGATCAGCGCGCCGCGTGAGGATCTCTCGCCCTACGCGCCCCGGATCATTACGGTGCAGATCCCGGTGGAGAAGATCGGTGCCCTGATTGGCCCCGGCGGTAAGATGATCCGCAGTATCATCGAGGCCACCGGTGCCCAGATCGATGTTGAGGACGACGGGCGGGTCTTTATCGCCACTGCCGACGGCGAGGCCGCCAAGCGGGCCGTCGCGATGGTCGAGGGTCTGACCCGCGAGGCCAAGATCGGCGATGTCTTCCTGGGCAAGGTGGTCAGCATCAAGCCCTTCGGGGCCTTTGTGAACATTCTTCCCGGCAAAGACGGTATGGTTCATATCTCGGAACTGTCCGAGACGCGGGTGGAGAACGTTGAGGACGTACTCCAGCTTGGCGATGATATCAACGTGATGGTGATCGATGTGGATCGTGCGAGCGGCAAGATTAGCTTGAGCCGCCGCGCCGTACTCTCCGGCGAGTCGGCGGAGGATCGTAAGAGCGCTGGGGCTGCGCCCCGCTCACGCGATGGCGGTGACCGTGGTGGCCCTCCCCGTGGTGGCCCCGGCGGCGACCGGCCCCGGCCTCGGCGGCGGGATTAATCTTACGGGCGTGGTTCCCGGCTAATCCCCATACGGGCAGCGTAGCAGAATATGAACCTGACGCGGAGCGCCAGGTTCATATTCTGTTAGGGACATGGAAATTTTCAAGTATCCCAGCGTCATGTCACGCTGAGCGAAGCGAAGCGTCCCGGCATCCGTATCGTCCGCCGGGACGCTTCGCTTCGCTCAGCGTGACAGATCACCCGCAATGGAACAATTAAAAAGATCCGCTTCCCTTACGCTGCCCCTGAACATGCCTTCGGTAACTGTCACGCGCTACGATACGTATGGAGCGGACATCGCTCTGTACAGTAGCGGAGGCCCAGAATGGGACAGATAGTAAAAGTCGGACAGAAGGCCAGCATGCGAAAGACGATCACCGAGGCCGATGTGGTGCTCTTCGGTTGCGTGACAGGCGATATGAACCCTTTGCATACCGATGATATTGCGGCGCGTGACTCACGCTTTGGCAAGCGGATCGCCCACGGTATGATCGGGGCCGGTCTGATCTCGGCTGTGTTGGGCATGCAGATGCCCGGTCCCGGTACGATCTATATTAAGCAGACCCTAAACTTCCGGCGACCAATCTTTATCAACGATACGGTGACGACGACAGTGGAGGTGAAGGAGATCCGTGCGGATAAACCGATTGCGACGTTGAGTACGACGATCACGAACCAGCATGGCGAACTGGTGCTGGAGGGCGAGTCGCTGGTGTTGCTGCCGTAGCAGTCCAAATGCACCCCGTTGCGTGGGGGCAACCACTGTGCCCCCACGCGGTCGATCCACTTACGCGACAATCATCCTCAGTTCTCCTTTTGCCCACTAAACATGGCGTGTGCGTATGCTATGATTTTATCCATAGCCGACTTAACATGCGCCTCACCTCCATTTCCCCATCTTTCTTGCGCTGATACGGCTCTCTGTCCATGAACACCAAGATACCGACGTGCGTGTGTACGCACGTGGCGTACCAGAACAGGGGGGCTTCATGCAAGAATCCTTTCTCGGGATCGACATTGGCTCGACGACGGTGAAGGTCGTCGTGGCCGACATGACCGGCCATGTGATCGCTCACCACTACCTGCGCTCGAACGGACAACCCCGCACAACGCTGATCGCCGCGCTACGCCGACTCGCGGCAGATGGGAACCTGGATCATGTAACGAGCGTTGGCCTGACCGGGTCGGGCGGTGAGGCGATTGCCAGTATCATTGGCTGCCGCCACGTGAACGAGTTGGTTGCACAGACGCGGGCTGTGGGCGCACGCCACCCGACGGCCCGCACGGTGATTGAGATCGGCGGCCAGGATAGCAAGCTGCTGCTGCTCGACTGGGATGCGACGGCAAAGCGGATGCACTTGATCGATTTTGCGATGAATTCGCTCTGCGCGGCGGGCACCGGCTCGTTCCTCGACCAGCAGGCCGAGCGGCTTGGGATCGATATTGAGGGGGAATTCGCCCGCATCGCCCTCCAGTCTACCAACGCCGCTCGCATCGCCGGGCGCTGTACGGTCTTCGCCAAATCCGACATGATCCACCTCCAGCAGAAGGGTACGTCGCTCCCCGATATTCTGGCGGGCCTCTGTCTGGCCCTCGCTCGTAACTTTAAGAGCGTGGTCGCCAAGGGTAAGGTCTTCACGCCGCCGATTCTCTTCCAGGGCGGGGTGGCCTACAATCTGGCGGTGGTGCGCGCCTTCGAGACGGCGCTCGGCCTCGCGCCGGGCGATCTGATCATCCCAACCCAGCACGAGGTGATGGCCGCCCTCGGTGCCGCCCTGATTGCCGGTGACGACGCGGCAGTCGGTCGCCGTACCTCCCTGGCCGGGATCGACCGGCTGGAAAACGACCTGATCGCCAGCCAGGGGAGCGACCGGCATATGCCCGCCCTGCGCCAGCCCCGCCCCGTTAGCCCTGCACCCATCGTGTCGCCTGCGACAGCCGCCGGGCCGACCCCGGTCTATCTCGGGATCGATGTTGGCTCGATGAGTACCAACATCGTGCTGATTGACGTTGCAGGCCAGGTGATGGCCCGACGCTACCTGCTCACCGCCGGTCGCCCGCTTGAGGCGGTGCGCCGTGGCCTTGCCGAGATCGGCCAGGAGGTTGGATCCCATGTCACCGTTATCGGGGTGGGTACCACCGGCTCGGGGCGCCACTTGACCGCTGATTTTGTGGGTGCTGATGTCGTGCGTAACGAGATCGCTGCCCAGGCCCGCGCCGCTATCGCCATCGATCCCACTGTCGAGACGATCTTTGAGATCGGCGGCCAGGATAGTAAGTACATCCGGCTGAGCCACGGCGCGGTGGTCGATTTCGCCATGAACAACGCCTGCGCCGCAGGCACAGGCTCGTTCCTGGAGGAGCAGGCCGACCGGCTGAGCATCAGCATTAAGCAGGATTTTAGCCGACTGGCGCTTGCTGCGGAGCGCCCGGCCTGTCTCGGTGAGCGCTGTACGGTCTTCATGGAGTCGGACGTCGTCCATCACCAGCAGCATGGCGCGAGTTTGGAGACGCTGACCGGCGGCCTGGCCTACGCCGTCGCGCAGAACTACCTGAACCGGGTGGTCAATGGTCGGCCCATCGGCGAGCGGATCTTTTTTCAGGGCGGAGTGGCCTGGAACAGCGCCACGGTCGCCGCCTTCGAGTCGCTCACCGGGCGCCACATCACCGTGCCCCCGCATCACGATGTAACCGGAGCGATTGGGGTGGCGATCCTGGCGATGGAGGGTCTCAGCGACCGTCGGCTCCAGGGCGACCCGGCCCCAACCCATTTCCGGGGCTTCAACCTGGCCGACCGGCACTATGAGTCAAGCACCTTCGAGTGTAAGTTCTGCCCTAACCTGTGCGCGGTCAACAAGGTGGTAATCGCCAACGAGCCGCCGATCTTCTACGGTGCCCTCTGCGACAAGTTCGAGGATGCCGGCCGGGGGCTAGGCGCGGCCCACAGCGTGCCCGACCTCTTTGCGGAGCGCCATCGCCTGCTGATGGGCGACTATGTCGCCCCCGAGGGTCGGCGTAGCGGACGCACCCGCGTGGGGGTTCCGCGTATGCTGCTCTTTTACGATATGTTCCCCTACTGGCGGGCGTTCCTCGGCTCGCTTGGCATGGATGTGGTGATCTCGGACGCGACGAGTCCCGCTATCGTCAACCGCTCGCTGGAGCATACCACCGCCGAGACCTGCTTCCCGGCCAAACTCGCCTACGGCCACGTCCTCGACCTGTTCGACAAGGACGTGGATCTGGTGCTCCTGCCGAGCGTGATGAATCGCGACAGCATCCCGCGTGGGCAGCGCGAGAGTAACTACTGCCCCTACATTCCGGCCACATCGTACATGGTCGCCGCACAGATCGACCTGCAGCAGCGCCCGTGGCGACCGGTGCTGGGGGCGCTGCGCTTTATGGATCCGCGATACAAGGAACACGATCTCGGCCAGATCTCAACCCAGCTTGGCGTCTCGCGCAAGGCGATCCTGGCCGCCGATGTGGCCGGTGCCGCCGCCCAGGAGTCCTTCTACGCGGCGGTGCGCGAACACGGGCACGCCGCCCTCGCGCACCTGCGTCCCGGCCAGCCCGCCGCTGTGATCGTTGGGCACCCCTACAACACCCACGACCTGCGGGTCTGCCAGGATCTGCCCTTCAAACTGCGCAAACTGGGCGTGCTGCCCATTCCAATCGACTACCTGCCCCTTGATACGGTCGATATTTCCGCCCACTTCCCAGAGATGTACTGGCGCAGCGGCCACGACATCCTTGCGGCGGCCAGTATCATCCGCGACGACCCGCGTCTGAACGCGATCTACGTGACGAACTTTGGCTGCGGGCCAGACTCCTTTCTGGTCGGCTACTTCCAGAAGTTGCTCGGCGAGCGACCTTTCCTGGAGCTTGAGCTGGACGAACATAGCGCCGACGCAGGGGTGATCACGCGCTGCGAGGCGTTCTTCGATAGCCTACGCATGCGTTCGCAAGCCGTCAGCATCGCCGTCGGCGAGGTGTAAGACAAGGTTTCAGGTGCCAGGTTTCAGCGTGACAGTTCGTAGTGGCGGCTTCAGCCGCTTGGCGCTGAAGCGCCTACTACGAACGCCGCAAACTGTTCTGAACCATGTCAACTGAGACATGGTTCAAAATGAGCATATTCA
>CAIRFY010000434.1 GCA_903877945.1 uncultured Oscillochloris sp.
ATGGGCGGCAGCCTCTTCTTCCGGGGCCTCAAGACCGACAACTTCTACGCCGACCGCGTGCCGACGCCCTGGCACGGACGGCAGCTCTACGTTCCTGACCTCGGCATCGGGCGGTTGGTCGAGCGTCCTGAGGAGATCGTCGCCTACCTGGACGCCTACCTCAGCCAGCCCGCCGCCACCCGACAGACCATTCAGGCCGGACGCGGCGGCACCGCCCTCGTCACCGGCTACGACTTCCTCAGCGACTCCTCCACCACGGCGGCGGGCTTGCTGCGGAGCACCGGGATCACGGTAACGAGTCTGATCAGCGACACCTGGAGCGCAGCGAATTTTGCCTCCGCCTGGTTCGGCGGGCAGTACGCCGCACTGGCCAACCAGACGGCCTACCAGGGGCCGCACACGCCCTACCACCTGATGCTGCTCAACAGTCACTTCAGCCACAACACCGCCATTCCCGCCAACTACGCCGCCGCCGGGGCGGGCAGTTTTGATGTCGCTGGGCTCCAGGCCGCCGCCCCCGCCACCCCCGCCGACGCCTACTTCCTGCGCGACGGCGGCCCAAGCCTGATCTACTCGGTGGGCTGCCACTCCGGGCTGAGCGCCACCAACGAGGCGTTTGCGACGGCGGCCTTCCAGCCGGACTTCGCCAGCGCCGTGCTGAAGAACGGCGGCAACCTGATCGGCAACACCGGCTACGGCTACGGCGACGATACGGTGGCGGGGTACAGCGAGCGGCTGGCCCTGGCCTTCACCACCCAGATCGGACGACCGGGTACGCCCAGCATCGGCACGGCCCTGGCCCTGGCCAAGCAACGCTACCTAGCCGAGAGCGGCGTCGGCGGGTTCAGCGTGTATGACGAGAAGGTGCTGAGCGAGTGGACGCTCTACGGGCTGCCGTTCATCGGCGTGCAGGTGGCCCAGCCGCAGGCGGCGCGGGCATCGGGGTTCCTGGCCCTGCGCGCCGCACAGACCCAGGCCCTAATCGCGGACGCCGCGCCCCGCGCCACCGAGCCCGCCACCTTCACCCGGCTGGTGACGGTAACGCTGGACTTTGCCACCCCCGTAGATGGGCGGCTGACGGCGACGGGCACGATTGCGGACAGCCTGCGGGCGGGCACCGTCAGCGTGACGACCGACGACCAGGTGGCGTTGGGCCGGGCGGTGCTGCCGGGGCTGCGCTACGACGTAACCGTGCTACCGGGAACCGGGCCGCAGGCGGCCATCGCCCGTGGCGTGCGCGTGGTCCAGGCAACGATGCTGGCCGACGTGAACGGGTTCACGCCGCTGGTGACGACGCCGATCACGAAGGAGGGACGGCTGCGGGTCGGGGGTGCGCCGGCGCTCAGCACGGTGGACGGCTGGGCACCCGAGGAGCCGGTCGGGCTGCAGCGGGTGGTGAGCCGAGCGGCGGGGGCGACAGCGGACACGGCAACAGACATGCTGCTGGTGACGCCCGCGCAGTTCCGGGCGACGAGCGGGCAGCAGGGCGACCTGCGTCGCTACGGGCAGATAGTGCTGGAGGTGACCTACGTCGATCCGAACGTGGCGGCAGGGGATCTGGTGACGGACGACCTGGCCCCGGTGGTGAACACGCCGG
>CAIRFY010000435.1 GCA_903877945.1 uncultured Oscillochloris sp.
GATGCTTCGCCCCTACGGCATGGGGGAGGTCGTGATGTTTGATTACTATCGGACGGTGATGAAGATGGCGATCATGAGCCAGTTTCAGTACCGCACGGCGAACTACTTCTACATGATCGGAATGATCGCTGAACCGGTGATCTATCTGGTGGTCTGGAGCAGCATTGCCAGCGCGCAGGGCGGCAGCGTGGGCGGCTACACGCCGGGAGCCTTCGCCGCGTACTATATTGTCTGGACACTGGTGCGCAACATGAACATCGTGTTTACGCCCTACGGCTGGGAGGGGCGCATCCAGCACGGCGAACTCTCGGCGGCGCTGCTGCGGCCCATCCACCCGCTGCACACGGACATTGCCTTTTTCGCGGGCTGGAAGGTGGTGGTGATCATCCTCTGGCTACCCCTGGCCGCCGCCCTGGCGCTGATCTTCCACCCTGATCTAAACCCATCCTGGCAGGGCGTCCTGACGTTCGGGGTGGCGATCTGGGGAGCCTACCTGATCCGTACCATGCTGCTGTGGATCTTGGGCATGATCACTTTCTGGACGACGCGGGTCAGTGCGCTCTACGAGCTATTTTTCGCCGCCGAGTTGCTGCTCTCCGGGCGTCTCGTGCCCATGAGCCTACTCCCCGACTGGGCGCAGCGTCTGGCCGAGTTCCTGCCCTTTCAGTGGACCTTCGGCTTCCCGATTGAGTCGCTGGTCGGCCAGTTCACCCCGGCACACCTGCTCTTTGGCCTGGGGATGCAACTACTCTGGATTGTGATCGGGCTGGCGGGGGTGTCCGTTGTCTGGCGTCTGGGGGTGCGAACCTACGCGGCAGTGGGGAACTAACGATGGCACTCTTCCGCCTGGCCTACCACTTCTTTCGCGTCGGCGCGATGAACGAACTACAGTACCGGGTGAACTTCTTCCTCCAGTTGCTCCAGTCGGCGGTGGCGCTGGGCGTAGGGCTGATCGGCCTGGGGCTGGTGTTTAGCCACACCACCAGCCTGGTCGGCTGGTCGCAGCCGGAACTCCTGGCGGTGATGGGCGTGCATATCGTGATGGGCGGGCTAATCCAGGCGATCATCCAGCCGAACATGCAACGGCTGATGGAGGACGTACAGCAGGGCACCCTGGACTTCGCCCTAACCAAGCCCGAGGACGCGCAGGTGCTGGTGAGCGTGCGCGAGATCCGCATCTGGCAACTGGTGAACGTGCTCGTCGGCGCAGTGGTGATTGGGGTGGCTGTGGCCCAGATCGGCGACCGGGTTGGCGTTGGCGAGGCGCTGATTTTCGCCGTGACGCTGCTTCTTGGCAGCCTGATGATCTATAGCTTCTGGCTGATACTGACCAGCGTCTCGTTCTGGGTGGTGCGGGTCGATGAAATGGTGAACCTCTTCGAGGGGGTCTACGCGGCAGGGCGCTGGCCGGTGGGGATTTACCCCGGCTGGCTCCAGGGTCTGCTGACCTTCATCGTCCCAGTCGCCTTCGCCGTGACCGTCCCGGCCGAGGCGCTGACCGGCAGGCTGAACCTGGCCACGTTGGGCCTGGCCGCCGCCGTGGCCGCCGGGCTGCTGCTGCTGGCCCGGCTGATCTGGCGTCTGGGCCTGCGCCACTATGGCGGGGCCAGCGCGTAGCAGACAATCGTGTGTTACGATACGGTCGGATACGTGGAAGGATAGCAGCAGCGCGGAGGCCACAGCATGTCACGCATACACAATACAGTCGTGGTGCTGGTAGGGATTGCAGCGGCCTGGTGGCTCTTCCGCGAGATCGTAGGCGTATTCAGCACCTTCGCCGATGTACTCACGATTTTCGGCTTTGCCTGGCTACTGAATCTACTGCTGGAGCCGATGGTTGACTGGCTCAACCGCTGGCTCAAACGCTCGGTGGCCTGGGGCATCGGCTACTTCAGCCTGATCCTCGTCCTCACCGCCCTCAGTGCGCCCCTGGCATCGCAGGCCAGCTCGTTGCCCGCAGCGCTGCCCAACGCCATCGAGCAGGGCACCCAGCGCATCGACTCCTTCCTCAACTGGCTGCGCCTGAACCGGATCGCCGTGCCACTCACGATTGGGCAGGCGATTGAGAGCGGACAGATCGCCCAGCAAATTGGGCCAACCGTGCTTGAGTGGTCGCTGACGCTGCTGAGTATTGGCGGACAGACCCTGCTGGTGATCGGCGTGGCGGCGGCGATGTCGGCGGGAGATGACTCGCTACGAGCGATCATCGGCGCGGTTATGCCGTCTAGCTGGGCTGAAACCGTCGATGTACTCTATTGTGACGTGCGACGCACCTATTCGGCCGGAATCCGTGGACAGTTGGCGATCTGGGCGATGGGCATGGCCCTGAGCATGGGCATACTGGCGATCTTTCAGACGCCTGGGATGTTGCTGTGGATTGGCCCGCTGGCCCTGCTGCGCCTACTGCCCTACCTCGGCGGTATCCTTGGCGGCATACTCACGGCCATTGTGCTACTGATCAGCCTGCCGTGGCCGCAGTCGCTCCTGCCGGTGCTGCTGATCCTGATCGGCGAGAACATCAAGGGCTATGGGATCGAGCCACGGCTTATCGGGCGCGCCCTCAGCCTCTCGCCAGGGCTGGTACTCTTTGTCGTGCTGCTGGGCTGGAAGATCGGCGGCATCACCGGGATCGCCTTTGGCGTACCGGCGATAGCGGTGGTGCAGGCTCTGGCCGAGCGCATTATTAGCCGACGCGAAGCAGCACAGACCCCACAGCATATCGAGACGCCTGAGCCACCCCACGTCCGTAAGGTCTCCCGCCCGCTGCCCGCGAAGCGATGAGATACCACACCTCTGGTATAATCCGGCGTATACCCTTGGCCTAGGCACAATACCTTTCACATAAGGAATCTGCCGCCGCTCCGCCCTCACCCCCCAGCCCCCTCTCCCTGA
>CAIRFY010000436.1 GCA_903877945.1 uncultured Oscillochloris sp.
TCTAAGGCATGTTTCAATCTAGCTTGACAGTTCAGCGATGAAACGATGACGCGGTGAGGCGTTCCGTATCGCCTCATCGCCTCATCGCCTCATCGCTGAACTGTCAAGCTGAATGTACCCATTTTGAAACATGCCTAAGGAATCCACTGCCGACCTTGCCCCCTCACCCCCTGCCCCTCTCCCTCACGGAGAGAGAGGAGTATATCCCTTTCTGATACGGAATACTCCCCCTCTCCCGTTCAGGGAGAGGGGGCTGGGTGAGGGCTGAGCGGCGGCAGATTCCTTATGTGAAAGGTATTGGCCCTAGCTACACCCCGGCAACTGGCAGCGTGAAGAAGAAGGTACTACCGTGGCCGGGGATGCTCTCAACCCCGACGGCACCGCCGTGGGCCTCGACGACCAGTTTGCAGAAGGTCAGCCCGAGGCCGCTGCCGCCGATGCGTCGGTTGCCGACCTGTCCAAACTTCGTGAAGATCTTGTCGAGGTCGTTGGGCTTAATACCCAGGCCCGAGTCGTGTACCGCCACGCGTGCAAACCTCGGGTTCTCTGCATACGTGGTACGCACGAGAACCTGCTGGTCCTTCGGGCTAAACTTCAGGGCGTTATCGAGCAGGTTCTGGAGGACGCGCAGGATCAGGTCACGGTCAGCCATCACATGTAGACCTTCGGCGGATGGCTCAAGATTGATCGTCACACTATGCTTGCGGGCGATAATCGCCATACGAGAGATCGCGCGTTCTGCCAGTGGGGCCAGTTCAACTCGTCCGCAATCGAGGGGCATCTGCCCACCCTCCAGGCGGCTAATATCGAGCAACAGGTTGATCATATCCAGCAGGTGCTGGGTACTGGCGTAGGCAATGCTCAGGATTTCGCGCTGGAGTTGGGAGATCTCGCCGCCGGTGCCACGGAAGATCATGTCGATTGACGCGGTTACACTCGTCAGCGGGCTACGCAAATCGTGAACCATCATATTGGTCAGATCCTGGCGCAGGTACTCGGCCTTCTTCGCGGCGGTGATGTCGCGTACCGTGAGCAGGATCGGCCATTGCGGCCCGGTGCGCTCATGCTCGTGATCACTCTCACCCTCGGGGGTGGCCCGCAACACACTCCACTCCAGGGCGCGTGCGTTGGAAGAGGTAAGTTGGTCATAGACAAATCGCTCGATGCCATTGGCCACGCTTGTGATGCCGACCGAGAGATGCTCAAGGTCGCTTTGGCTATAGCGGGCTATCGCCTGCCAGCGCGACAGCATTTCGCTGACGGGCATTCCTTCAAGGTTATTGGTGGTGTTTATCCACGCGGTCAGATCAACCAGCTCGCGAAAGGCGTCATTCACCACCGCGACGCGACCAACGTCATCCACCAAGAGCATGCCCTCGCGAGTTGACGCCATAATCGAGGCGAGCTGATCGAGACCCCGGCGCACGGCCCCCGAGAGTTGGAGGCTCTCGACGGCAACAGCGGCCTGACCGGCGAAGAGGCTCAGGCTTTCGATGGTCGATGAATTGGGGATGCCCTTGGTACAGCCGATGCAGATGGCCCCCAGGATGCGGCGGGTGGCCCGTAGCGGTATCGCCACCACGGCATCGCCGCCGGCAGCGCCAGGGCGCATGGTCTGTGGGCGACGGAGCAGGATCGCCTCACGCGCCAGTTGTTCGACCATCATTTGGTTGGCGGGGGCGGTGCCGATCTGTGCCCCGAGAATCAGGGTGTCTGGGGTGCCCTGGGATTGCCAGAGCAGGGCGAGGCCCCAGCGTGCCTCGCTCTGGGCCACCATGCCGCCCACGGTCATCTCGTAGATCTCCTGGGGGGAGCGCAGGGTCGTGTTAAGAGCCATGCCCAGGCCATTCAGTGCCGTCAGGCTGCTTAGGCTATGCTGGAGGTCGCTATAAAGTTGGGCGTTCTCCAAGGCCACGGCAGCCTGGTTCGCGAAAATATCAAGAATCTGCACCTGCTCAGGGCCAGGCAGCATCCCGTCTTCAGGGTCACTGACCGAGATGAGGCCGAGCAAATGGCCGTGGCTATTGTGTAGCAGGCTGAATATCGCATCGTGCGGGTGCCAGTTGCCGGACTGCCCAGGGGTTATGTTGGGGATGTAGACATGCTCTGGCCCACCCCACAGTTGCATATACTCGTTGTCGCGTCGGTCGATCAGGTAGGTGGAGGGGCTACGACGGAACTCGGGACGCAGCAGGGCAAGCATGCGACCGAGGGGAGCGCGTGCGGTACGCAGACGTTCAAACGACTCGGCGACCGGCCCGGCGGCCAAAACGTGCTGGAGGTAAGGTTCAACGCCGTCGTCGTGCTGGACAAGGGCAATCATACAACTGCGAAAGCCGGCGCTCTCAGAGACAGACTGAATGATCGTGTGAAGTAAATCCTCGCGATTGCGCTCGACCCGCAGGGTATTTGAGGCGAGCAGGATGCGGTGGAGTCGATCATTGCTGCGGTTAAGCTCCTGGAGACGCCGTGTGAGAGTCTGATCGATCTGGGCAAACTGGTTGGCGTTTTCCAAGGCGATCATCGCGTGGTCGGCGATCACCTCAAGTAAGGCGCGATCTTCCTCGGTAAAGGGGGCATCGTCACGTCGGTTCAGGATCTCGATCACGCCTTTGATGCCATCAATCCCACGCAGCGGCACAGCCATCAGCGAGCGGGTGAGGAACCCTGTGTTGCCGTCGGGAGTGCTGTAAAATCGACCATCGCCACGGGCATTGTTCACCACCGCAGGCTGGCCGCTGCTGGCGACATAGCCCGCCACACCGACGCCTGGGGGCAGGCGCTGGCCAAGGAGTTGGTATCCAGCGGGACCTCCGGCGTAGCGAAAGATGAGATCCCCGGTCTGCGTATCGAGGATCAGCAGCGAGCCCTCCTCGGCGTTGAACAAATCCTGGGCATGCTCGATGATCAGCGAGGGCACCCGCTGCGGGTCGAGGGTCGAGGTGATCGCACGGGTGATCTGGTTGAGGGACTGCATCTGGCGCGCCTGCTGCTCAGCTAAGAGGAGCAACTGGGCGCTGCGGATCGGGCGGGCCGTCTCCTCGGCGAGAATGAGGAATAGATCGCGCTGGAGCGGTGAGAACCGCACGTCCGGGTTGGTGCTGAAGCAACTGATCACGCCGTACGCTTTTCCGCGATCACGCAGCGGGGCACCCATCCACGTGTGGGAACTGGGGCCGGGAAACATGTAGAGGGGCAGTACACTCTGGCGATCACACTCTTTGGGGTAGTCATCGGTGAAGATTGGTGCCTCGGTCTGGAGGATGGTGCCGGTGAGTCCAGCGCGTTGCTCCCAGAAACCCCGGTGTGCGACCCGCTCGCCGTCGTTGGATATGTAGGACAGTGAAACCCAGTTGCTTTGCTGGTAGCGCAGGGCCACCAGGAAGCACACGCAGCCGATGCTGTGCTGGGCGATCTGGTTCAGTTGCTCAAGCAGGGTGTCGAGGTCGGGTGTGTCGCGAACCTGGGTGATCGCGGTGCGGAGCTGCTGGCGTTTGGCCCCAGCCTCATCGGGCGCTGGCCGCAGGGCGTGGCGGGTCGTCCCCAGCACGGCGGCGAACAGTATGAGAGCCTGCTCCTGGCGAGAAAACCCGTGTCCAGGGACAACTCGTACCCAACCTTCAAGGTACTCCGCACAGCGCACAGGGACGTAGCCGGGGAAACCTCCACGCCCCACGATCAACTCGCCAGCCCGTAGCCGGGCCAGCACGGTCGGATCATCCGGCCTCGCGCCGCCATCGTCGGTCGCCCATATCAGTTCGCAGCGGCTATCGGGCAGAATCCGCTCCAGAGCCAGCAATGCACGCCGCTCTAGATCAGTGCCGTCGCTCGCCTGGGCGATCTCGGCAATCAAGACCGCCCAAGAGGACAGCAATCCGTCCCCGTCTAATGTGGGTTGACTCATAGCCAGTGTGGCACGATATAGCATCGTCATCGCATGACAGAGGTGCAGGAGCCGGGTAGGCAACGGTACACTGTGTAATGAAGTCCGATAGGCCCATTTTACCCGGCTTTTACCTTTCGTTCCATACTACCAGAACGACGGCCCTTTGACAATTTATTCACGGGGAGAAGCGGGGCGTGTGCAAAGTCACCCTCCGGCCCTCACCCCCGGCCCCTCTCCCTCACGGGGAGAGAGGGCTGGGGGGTGAGGGCTGTCCGGCGATCACACGACTTTGCACACGCTCTGCGGGGAGAAGCGGTTGACGCACATGAGCCGGACTGCTATAATCGGTGCGCTCTCGCTGTGCCACACCCTAGTTCGGAGGCTTGCTCGTAATGGGTTCTAGTTTTATTGAGTACATGACCGCGTCCAGCCCTGCTGCGGGCTTCGGCACACTTGCGTGGATCTTCTTTCTGCTTCAGCTCATGGGTGTGGGTGCGGGTGCGTATTTTGTCTACGCGCACACGGAGCGCAACCCGGCGCGACGCACATTCATGCATCAACTCGGGATTGCCCTGTTGGTGCTTGGTGGCGTGGGCCTGTTCGCCGCAGTGCTGCGTCTGGTCGGCGTGCCGCTGATCAATCAGCGCCTGTGGCTCTGGATCTTGCTACTGGTGGATCTGGCGACTGGCGGCTATACCTACTACTACATGCGCAGCGTGCTGCCTGAGCTTGAGAAGGCTCAGGCCGGAAAGCGTCCCTCGCGCCCGGCGCAGGTTCGCAGCGTGACGACCGAGGCGGCCCCTGCTACCCCGCGCCCGGTCGCTACCACCGGTCGCCGCGAGGCTCGGCGCGAGCGCAAAAAGAAGAAGTAGAATTGAGTTCTTGCCGTTCGCTACCCGCACGATCCGACCCTATCGTGGCCAGCCAGCGCGGGAGGAGATGACCAATACGCTGACCCTGACGACGAAGGAGCGACAATGTCATCTGACGAAGATTTTGTGACGTTCATCGTCGATCAGATCAAGGACGTAGGTGCCATCTCCTACAGGAAGATGTTTGGCGAGTACGCGATCTACAGCGGCGGCAAAGTTGTCGCCTTGGTCTGTGACAACCAACTCTTCGTGAAACGAACCGACGCGGGACGGGTATTTATCGGCGAAGTCGTCGAGGCACCGCCATACCCCGGTGCCAAACCAAGTTTCCTCATTGAAGATAATCTTGACGACAAAGAGTGGATGAGCCAGCTCATCCATATTACGGCGAACGAACTCCCCGCGCCCAAACCAAAAAGAAAAAGTAGGTGACCACCTCCGCGACGGTGCGGAGCTAGAGCGGCACTACATCAGCCTGTTCGACGCCCTCGGCAAAGGTGCCGGGTTCATCCCGGTGATCTTCCTCTTCGCGTTGGCGATGGACGCCTCAGCACCGACCCATCATTCGGTGTTAGAGTAGACCTATAGCAATCCTATCCGGGTTGTGAAGAGGAGTCGAGCCTTTAGGCGGCCTTATCCGGCTAAAGCCTTGACTCCACACAACAACCCCAAGAGGATTGCTATATGACGCTCTCGTTTATCTTCCCCCCGACCCTCTGGGCGCTGCTGATTCTGCCGCTGATCTGGCTGCTGGCATGGCTGACCCGTGCGGTGAACATCGGCCGTATCGGTCGGGCGCGCTACGCTGCGCTGCTGACGTTGCGCAGCCTGATGCTGGCTTCCCTTGTCCTCGCTCTGGCCGGTACGCAGGTGGTACGTGCGGTGAACGATACCGCCGTGGTTTTCCTGATCGACGGCAGCGACTCCCTGGCCCCCGCCCTGCGCGAGCGCGCCCTGGCCTATGTCAACGCGGCTCTGGCCGCCGCTGGCCCACGTGACCAAGCCGCCGTGGTGGTCTTCGGCGGATCGCCCGCAGTCGAGCGGGCCACCGCTCCCGCCACGCCCCTGCGCCGCCTCAACTCGGTTGTGCGTGGCAGCCGCACCAACATCGCTGATGCGATCCAGCTCGGCCTGGCCCTGCTGCCCGCCGATGCCCAGAAACGCATGGTGCTGCTCTCGGACGGCGGCGAGAACGCCGGTCGTGCCGCCGATGCGGCCCGCCTCGCCGCCATGCGCGGCGTGCCAATTGAGGTGGTGCCTCTGGCCGGGGCAAACGGCGCTGATGTGCTGATCGCCGCCCTGATCACCCCCGGCGATGCCCGCGAAGGTCAGGATCTCCCTGTCCGCGTCCGCATCCTGAGCAGCGTCGTCGGCCCAGCCCGCATCGAGATTTTCGCTGATGGCCAGGTGGTCGCCACCCAGGATGTGCAACTCCCCGTCGGCCCCAGCGAGTTCAGCCTGAGCCTGCCCGCCGGGCAGGCCGGATTCCGCCGCATTGAGGCGCACATTGAGGCTCCCGCCGACACCCAGCCGCTCAATAATCACGCTGCCGCCTTTACCCAGGTAGCTGGCCCGCCGCGCATCCTGCTCGTTGCCTCGGCAGCCGACCGGGCCGCGCCCCTCCAGGCTGCCCTGTCCGCCACTAGTCTGCGCGTCGAACTGATCTCGCCTGCCCAACTGCCCGCCGACCAGGCCCGCCTGCACGACTACGCCGCCGTCATCCTCGTCGATGTCCTCGCATCCGCCGTGCCCGAGGTCGCCCAGGTTGCCCTCGCCACCTATGTGCGCGAACAGGGCGGTGGTCTGGCGATGATCGGCGGGGCCGAGTCCTTTGGTGCCGGTGGCTGGCGCCGCACCGCCATCGCCGATGTGCTGCCAGTTGAGCTTGACCCGCCAGCCACGCAGAATCGGCCCGACCTCGCACTCGCCCTGGTGATCGACCGCAGCGGCAGTATGAGTGAGCCGGTGAACAACGGGCGCACCAAGCTCGCCCTGGCAAAAGAGGCCGTCTATCAGGCCACCCTTGGCCTCGCTCGCAGCGACCAGATCGGCGTCTTTGCGTTCGACGATCTGGCCCTGACGGTCGTGCCAATGCAGATCCTCCCCGACCTGCTGGCTATCGAGGATGCCCTGAGTACGGTGAGCGACGGTGGCGGCACCAACATCCGCACCGGGATCGACCTGGCCGCCAAGGCGATCTCCCAGGTGGACGCCCGCGTCAGGCATGTGATCCTGCTGACCGACGGGCAGGCCGATAGCAACTACGCCGACCTGATCGATCAAATGCGCGCCTCTGGCGTGACGATCACGATTGTCTCCATCGGTGCCAACGCCAACCCGAACCTGGCGGCGATTGCCCGCCGGGGCGGCGGAGCCTTCTATCGCGTGGAGAGCGCCGCTGATGTGCCGCAGATCTTCCTCGCTGAGACGGTGCGCGTTGCCCAGCGCGATAGCGTCGAGGAGACATTTACCCCCACCGTCGCCCTGCCCGCGCCGCCGGTGCGCGACCTCGGCGGTCTGCCGAGGCTCTACGGCTACAACGCGACAGCGTCCCGCGCTGCCGCCCGCACCCTGCTGGTCGCCCCCAACGACGCGCCAATCCTGGCAACCTGGCAGTATGGCCTGGGCCGCAGCCTGGCCTGGACGAGCGATCTGAAAGGGCAGTGGGCGAAGGATCTGATCGCCTGGTCGGGCTTCCCGCGCCTGGCCTCGGGGATTGTCGATGCCCTGCTGCCCCCGCCCAGCAGCGACTTGCTCTCGCTGGAGGCGCGCAGCGACGGCCCCCAGGCCACCTTCGACCTGACCGCCAGCGCCGCCGACGGTACGCCTCTGACCTCGGCGTCAATCCAGGGCCGTCTGCTCGACCCGACCGGCAAGCCGTCGGCCCTGAACTTTACCCAGGTTGGGCCGGGCCGCTACCGCGCCGTCATATCCGCCGACATGCCCGGCGTCTACTTGTCCCAGGTAGTTGCGACCGATACCAAGGGGCAGCCAATTGGCTCAGCCAGCGGCGGCCTCGTGGTGAGCTACTCACCCGAGTACGGCCCGCGTAACAGCGACCCCACCTTGCTAACGGGCCTCGCCGACCTGACCGGCGGGCGCAGCAACCCGCCGCCCGCCAGCCTGTTTGAGCCGACGGGCCAACAGGTTGGTCAAGTAAGCGAGATTGGTCTGGCGCTGCTCTGGCTGGCCCTCTGCCTATGTCCCCTGGACATCGCCCTGCGCCGGGTGTTCCTGCGCCGTGACGCCTTCACCCTGCCGCCGCGCCGCCCCCGATCCACCCCCACACCCGCCGCCGAAGACGAGGCGATGATCCGGCTCCATGCCGCCCGCGCTCGCGCCCGCCGTCCTTCTCCCGCCCCCGTGGTTGCCCCCGCGCCGCCCACGCCGCCGCCCAGCGAGGCTGCGCCGCCAGAGCATGCGCCCGCGCCAGATGGCGACTCCGTCTCCAGTCTACTCGCCTCCAAGCGGCGGCGGCGGGAGTGATGATCTGAACTTGTTGGCACTACCGCAAAAGTAACGCTCTGAAGCGTCCTGTCATTCTGAGCGAAGCGAAGAATCCCGGTCGGGATTCTTCGCTCAGAATGACAGCGTTATTTTTGCGGTATTGTGGGTAAAGATATGCCTCTAAGGCATGTTTCAATCTAGCTTGACAGTTCAGCGATGAAACGATGACGCGGTGAGGCGTTCCGTATCGCCTCATCGCCTCATCGCA
>CAIRFY010000437.1 GCA_903877945.1 uncultured Oscillochloris sp.
ATTATATTCACTCGCATACCGTTACACTGCTGGCGATTGGGATGGCCGGGCACGATCTGGTTGTCGCCCATCCTGGTGATTGGCAAGAGCGGCTGATGATCCTCGGTGATGTTGATTGGTCACGTGAGAACAAGGCGCTATGGGAGGGGCGGGCAATGGTGCGTGGCAAGATGAACAAGTCGCACGACAGTATCCAGCTTACTGCCAGCGCAATCAAGCGTCTTCTGGGATTGAACGTAACTGAACGCGAGCTTGCTCTGGAGCAAGTCTTATCGGGTTCATAGCAACGTGTGCGGGCTAACTGGACGAAAGATCGTGTTCATGTGCCATCGTAGCGCGATGCGTGCCGGCCAGAGGATTCGATCCGCAGGCGTATAGATTGCTTTCCCATCCAGTACCAACACCGAGCCGGCATGTTGCTCGTTCAGCGCGAGGATAGGCGAAACCTTGATGGTATATTCCGGTGTGACCGTCACCAAACCCTGGTCAAAAATCCAGTGATGCAGGCCACACAACGCTATCCCGTTGCGCGGATCATCGTTATGGCTATAACTCCAAGGCACAATATGGGCGGCCGCAACCGACGTGCGGCCCTCTGGTGTCACGATGCGGATGCGGCAGACCGCACAGGTATGATGCAACAGAACGCATCCGACTCCCCCTCTCCCGCTCAGGGAGAGGGGGCTGGGGGGTGAGGGTTGATTGGCGGCAGATTCCTTATTTGAAAGGTATTGACTCTAATATTTAACATGTGAACGTGCATGCATTGCATGCGGACGTGCATGCAATCCATGCGGGCGGGCATGCAATCCATGCGGGTGTGCATGCAATCCATGCGGGCGGGCATGCAATCCATGCGGGTGTGCATGCAATGTATGCGGGCGGGCATGCAATGCATGCGGGTGTGCATGCAATGTATGCGGGCGTGCATGTAATGCATGCGGGCGTGCATGCATTACATGCGGGCAATGTTCTCGGTAGCTTGGTCGCGCATCCTGAAGCTTCCTGAGTTGAAACCACTCTGGTTCTCAGCAGGGTCAAGGATCGAACTCGTCACCCACCGCGCACGGCCTCCGTTGGGGCGGCACATGCCCCCTACGCCTCTGGCAGAGACGGCAGTCCCAGCCGTGGCCGTGGGCCGAACTCCGGCAGACGCGGCGGGTTCTCCTCCATCAGTCGCAGCGTCTCGGCGATGGCCCGCTCAAGCTGCGGGTCGCGCTCGGCCACGTAGTCCTGCGGGGCCATCTCCACCTCAATCGTCGGCTCAGTACCGTAATTCTCTACGCCCCAGCCCACGTCGGGGAACCAGAATGAGTACTCGGGCTGTGTGGTGGTGGCCCCGTCGGCCAGGCGGTCAATCGGGTTGATGCCGATCACCCCGCCCCAGGTACGCTTGCCGATCAGCGGCCCCAGACCTAGCAGCTTGAAGACGTGGCTAAAGATGTCGCCGTCCGATCCGGCGTTCTCGTTGGTGATCGCGACCACTGGCCCGATCAACGAGTCGTCCGGGTAGGGGTCGGGTTGCCCCCAGCGCGATACGTCGTAGCCCAGGCGGCGGCGAGCCAACTTCTCGATCAGCAGGTACGAGACGTTGCCACCCCCGTTGTAGCGCACGTCTACCACCAGACCCTCGCGGGTACTCTCCATCAGGTAGCCACGGTGAAACTCGGCGAAGCCCCATGCCTGCATGTTGGGGATGTGCAGGTAGCCTACCCGGCCCCCGGTGGCGGCGTGAACAGCGGCCCGCTTGGCCTCGACCCAGGTGCGGTAGCGCAGTGCGCTCTCGGAGTTGAGCGCCTTCACGGTCATCGTGCGCGGCTCGCCGCCGCTGGCCGGGGCGATAGTCAGCAGCACGTCGGCACCAGCCAGGTTGACCAGCAATTCGCCTGGTCCACGTCCGCTACTCAGCCGCCGCCCGTTGATTGCCAACAGTCTGTCGCCAGCGGTCACCCCCAGGCCAGGGCGGGAGAGGGGCGACGAGACGCGCTCGTCCCACGTGTCACCGGGTAGTATGCGTGTGATGAGGAAGCTGTCGCTGGCCTGATCGTAGTCCAGGTCTACGCCGAGGAAACCCTGGCGGTAGGCCGGGGTCGAGCGGTAGTCCCCACCCATTTCGTAGGCGTGGGACGTCCCAAGTTCGCCTTGCATCTCCCAAAGCAGATCGGAGACCTCGCCACGGGTCGCCACGCGGTCAATCAGTGGCAGGTAACGCCGGTAGATCGCCTGCCAGTCTACTCCCGACATATCCTCGGTCCAGAACTGGTCACGCTGGAGACGCCACGCCTCGCGGTACATCTGACGCCACTCCTGGGGCGGGCTGAGGTCAACCTTAATCCGGCTAAGTTCGACCCAGCCGCTCTTGCGACCGGGGCCGCCGTTATCCTTCGGCTTCTCGCCAGCCTTGATCACGCGCAAACGACGACCGCTGCGGTACGCCAGCATCTTGGCATCCTGCGAGAGGACAAAGCTAGAAATGCTGTCCACCAGGGTCTCATTGTTGCGCTCCGCAAAGTCGTACACCTCCAGGCGGCCAGTGTTGTCACCAGATGAATTATTCATCGCCCCGTGCAGCGAGAAGCTAGTGAAGAGCGCCTTGCCTTTGATGCCGACCACCCTGCCATAAATACCGACCGGCACCGGAAAGGCCACGACGCGCTCAGTGATGCCGTCAAGGTCGATCTGAATGCCCTTCTCGTCGGGCTTCTTCTCACCGTTGCTCTTTAGCTCACCGTTGTTTTTTGGCTCACTCTCAGGCTTCTGCTCCCCATCGTCCTTCGGCTCGCCCTCAGGCTTCGGCTCATCGCCCCCTTTTTCACCCTTCGCGCTCGCGTCTTTCGCGTCTTTCGTGACCCCGCCGGTTTCAAAGGGCGAGGCGCTATCGGCGCGCAGCGTGATCAGGAAGGGGCGCGACATGCGCGGGAAGGCCCAGCCAAACTGAGCCTGATCACGAACAGGGTCAAAGTCGCGCTTACCGATAAAGTAGAGGAAGTTGCCCTCGGGATCCCAGGTGGGCCGGGTATCGGAGAGCAGGGTGCGGGTCGCATTATGCGTGGCACCGCTGGCCACCTCGCAGAGCCGGATGATCTGGGTGCGGCGGGTGTCGGAGTAACTATAGGCCAACCAGTGTCCGTCGGGTGACCATGCGGCCCCGCTGATTCGCCCGTGCAGGCTGTGGTCGAGTACGCGCACCGCAGCCGTCTCTAGGTCAACCAGCAGCAGCTCGTGGCGCTGGTTCGTGATCGCGACCAGATCGGCCCGTGGCGAGGCGCGGATACGCAGGGGCCGCCCAATATCAAGTCCATCGAGGCGGCGCGGCGGGGCGGATCCGTCTACAGTATGGATCTCCAGAGCCTCTTCACCGCCCGTGTCGCTCAGGAGCAGCAGACGCTTGCCGTCGTGGAGGTAGCGGGCGAGACGAGTGCGCCCGGACTCATCGCCATACTGGAGTACCGCCCCGTCCCAATTGCCCATAGCGAACGCCCGACCACGCACGGTGAGCGCCAAGGAGCCACCGGCGGGGTGCAACGTATAGCCCTCCAAGTAGGGTTCAGGTGACACAAAACGGCGCTTGCGCTGAGGCTGCGGGCTGTGCAGATCCACCGGAATGATCTGCCGCTGGTTGCTAACCGGGTCAAGCAGCCAGAGGTCAGCCCCCGCGTGGTAAACAATCCGCTGACCGTCACTGGATGGATGGCGCACATAGTAATCGGCGTGGTCGGTGTGGCGGCGCAGATCCTCGCCCGATGGCAAGCACGAGTAGATATTACCCACGCCCTCGTGGTCGCTCACGAAGTAAATGCGTGTACCGAGCCAGATCGGCGCGGCCAAGTTACCCTTGAGCGTGATCAACCGCCGCCAATCCCCATCGCCCGCCGGATCAACCCAGAGGTCGCCGGTGAGTCCGCCACGATAGCGCTTCCAGCGGGCCAAATCCGTGACATTGCGAGCAATCACTGCGCCGCCCTCGGGGCCATAGCTGATGCTGAGGGCTGGGCCGGTAGGCAGCACACGCGGCTCGCCGCCGCCATGCGGCACGGCGAAGAGCTTAGGCATAGCCCCAAAGGGCTGCCCGGCCTCGCTAGAGAAAAGGATCTCACTGCCGTCGGGCGACCAGCCGGCCACCTGGGTGCGTGCGGCCCCCAGGAACGTGAGTCGGCGTGCGGGGCCACCGATGGCAGGCATCACATACACCTCGGGGCCGCCTTCGTCGCGCCCGGTGAAGGCCAGCAACTGGCCGTCGGGCGAGAGCGTCGGGCGCAGCGCCTCGCCGGGGTTCGCCGTCAGCCGACGGGCCACGCCGCCAGACGCGCCCACCGCCCACAGGTCGTCCTCACAAACAAACACCACCGAATCGGCGGAGATAGTCGGAAAGCGGTAGTATCCCTGGGTCATGGTTCTGCTTTCTGATCACAAGAGTAGCGACGGGAGGTGTGGCTGTACGCTGGTGCCGCACATCCCCGATCTGTGCAATTGTAGCATTATGCGGCTGTACGGCGTGTCTGTAGGGCTGACGCAAAGTTGTGTGATCGTCGGGCAGCCCTCACCCCCCAGCCCCCTCTCCCTGTGAGGGAGAGGGGAGGGGGTGAGGGCCAGAGGGTGACTTTGCAACAGCCCTGGGCGTGTCTGCATCATTGTAACGCAGAGCCTTACAATGCGTTGTAATAGAGGCGCAACGATGCCCGCGTAAGATCCTGCCAGATATAAGCTTCGACTTTACCACGGCTCCATGCGCTATTATAAGAAAGTGAGAGCTTTTATGAAAAGTATGGTGGAGGAGGAGTGCATGCGCGGTATCGATATTGCCGAGGTGCGGGACTGGGCACAGGAGGGCGCGGATCTTGCCCTGCACTACTTTAACAATGTTGCGCGGAAACAACGCAAGGCCGATCATACCTGGGTGACTCAGGCTGACATCGAGGTGGAGCAACTGCTGCGCAATCGCATCACTGCACGCTATCCCGACCACGGGATCATGGGGGAGGAGCAGGGGGTGGGCGAGATCGACCGCGAGTTTGTTTGGTCGCTCGATCCGATTGATGGCACAGGAGCCTTTGTCTCTGGATTACCGCTCTGGTGCGTTTCGATTGGCCTGATGCGGTGGGGCCAGCCCTATTTGGGCGTAGTCTACCTGCCGATCCTCCGCGATTGCTACTGGGCCGATGTTGAGGGGCCAGCCTATCGCAACGACGATGAGATCCACGTTCTCTCAGCCGAGACCATTGACGGCAACGATTGGATCGCGGTTTCGTCATACGCGCATCGTACGTTCACGATCAGCTTCCCTGGCAAGGCGCGCTCGCTGAGCAGTGTCGCCACCGACCTGTGCTATGTGGCGCGGGGCAGTGCCCTCGGTGCCCTGCTCGGTCGGGCGAACCTGTGGGATATTGCCGCAGGCGTAGCCATTTTACGCGCCGCTGGAGGCACGCTGCGCGGGTTAAGCGGAGCCGAACTGGTCTTGTCTGACCTGCTCGACGGTCGCAAGCTGCCCGAGCCGGTCATTGCGGCGGCCCCGTCCATGATTGACACTCTGCGCGGATATATCATCCCCAAACAGACAGCAGCGGTGTAGCGTGTGTGGCTTAGACACAATACTTTTCACATAAGGAATCTGCCGCCGGACAACCCTCACCCCCCAGCCCCCTCTCCCTGAGCGGGAGAGGGGGAGACGGATGCGTCCTGGTGCGGAATCTCCCCTCTCCCCGTGAGCATATCTTTACCCACATCTCTGCGACGATTGAGGGATTCACCCATCGGAGGGGCGCAGAGCGGGCGACTTCACGCCCGCCGGGTGAGCCGATACACCGCATGACAATGCGGTAAAAAAGATGTGGGTAAAGATATGCCGTTGGGGGGAGGAGCCGACTCCCGCCCCCAACGGGGGAGGGCTGGGGAGGGGGAAACGCAGAATGTGTGACCTTTTCAGACAGCTTCTCATAGATCCCCGTAACACAATGTCGTCACCGGCGACGTTGCAACCGCCTTGGGTAAAGTAAGCTGAAACCTTGGCAACGCAGAGAAATAGTGCCAAGCGGCACATAAGGAGTATGGTGTGACACGTCAGCGGGTGGTGCTGATCACCATTGGGGTGATGATGAGCTTGTTTATGGCCTCGATGGAGAGTACCGTCATCGCCACCGCGATGCCAACGATTGTGAGTCAGCTTGGCGGACTAGCCAACTACAGTTGGGTCTTTGCGATCTACATGCTTACGTCGACGACGGCAGGGCCGATCTTTGGCAAGCTCTCGGACATCTACGGGCGGCGCCCGTTGTATATGGTGGCAATCAGCCTGTTCCTGGGCGGCTCCCTGCTGTGCGGGATGTCGATGAGTATGCCGATGTTGATTGCGGCGCGGGCCGTGCAGGGCCTCGGCGCGGGCGGGCTCCAACCGCTGGCCTTTATCATCGTGGGCGACATCTTCACGTTCGAGCAGCGCACCAAGATGCAGGGACTCTTCTCGGGGGTCTGGGGGGTAAGCTCGGTGATCGGCCCGCTGATCGGTGGATTTTTGGTTGATCAGATCTCGTGGCACTGGGTCTTCCTGATTAATATCCCGCCGGGCCTAGTGGCGGGTGCCCTGGTGTGGACAGCCTGGAAGGATCCGGCACGAGCGGAGGGGAAGCGTCCGGCGATTGACTACGTCGGCGCGGCGCTGCTGAGCGTGGACGTGGTGGCGCTGCTGCTGGGGTTGAACGACCTGAGCTCGCCGGTGGGCTGGGGGCTGTTGGCGGCGGCGGCGCTCATCACGGTGATCCTGGTGGCGGTGGAGTGGCGGGCAGAGGCTCCGATCCTGCCGGTACGGCTGATCATGCGCGACCGCATGTTTGCGGTGGCCTGCGCCCACGGTATGCTGGCGGGATGGGTGCTGTTCGGTAGCATGGCCTACGTGCCGCTGTTCGTCCAAGGCGTACTGGGCACTAGTGCGACGCAGGCCGGTTCGACCCTGACGCCGATGCTGCTGGGGTGGGTGATCACCAGCATCATCGGCAGCCGTCTGCTCCTCCGTATCAGCTACCGTAGCTTGGCGATTACCGGCATGATCGGTTTCGTGCTGGGCACCTTCCTGCTCTCACGCGTGCGCCCCGACATGAGCCAACTGGAGTTGATGGTGTCCCTGACACTGATGGGCTTTGGCATGGGAGCCTCTATTCCGGCCTTTCTGATCGCGGTGCAGAGCAGCGTGGCCCGCAGCGAACTGGGATCGGCCACGGCGACCGTGCAGTTCAGCCGGACGATTGGCGGCACCCTGGGGGTGGCGGTGCTGGGCGTGCTGCTGGCGACCGCGCTCAGTGCGGCGATGCATGCGGCGGGACTCGATCAGAACGCCATACCCCTGGGAGATCTGCTCAATGGCGATACGGGCGGCGCGACCGCCCTTAACAGCGGCGCACGAACGGCTCTGGCCATCGCCCTCGGGCACACCTTCAGTTCAACCATGTGGATCGCCGTTCTGGCCCTGGCCGTCACCTTCCTGGCCCCACGCGGCAGTGTCGCCGACCTGCGTAACCGGCGTACAACCGAGGATGTTGGCGCGGCGGCACACTAACTACGTTATCTGACAATACCGCAGAAGTAACGCTGTGAGGCGTCCTGTCATTCTGAGCGAAGCGAAGAATCCCGACCGGGATTCTTCGCTTCGCTCAGAATGACAGCGTTACTTCTGCTCTATTGCGTTATCTGAAAGGCATGGGGACGAGGATAGCACAGTCAAGGAGGGTCAAGCCATAGGACAGACCCTCTACCAGATCACATGTTGCCCCGCTGCCCGCCGGGAGGTGCGTGGTACGTCCCCAAGATCGGGCGGTGAGATAACTAAAGCGCGTGACGCCCCGTGTTTGCATGGCTGCGCTAAAAGCCGGTAGGTCGTTGAACGTGGGCAGGAGCAGCACCGTGCGCTCAAAATAGATCGGGGCGAGCAGTTGGGGCGCGTACCAAATATCGGTGAGGATGGGCTGGGCGGGCTGGGCGTTGACCACCTGCACGAGCCGCAGGGAGGTTGTCGTGGAATCCCGCAGGATGCCTACGCCCTGGGCCTGAGCGATCAGCCCTGCGCCGAACAAGAGCGTGATCACCGCGCCCTGGGCCATACGTGGGTGACGCTCCCCGTCGCCGATGGTCGCCAACCCGGCGATCACCAGGGCGGGCAGCACGGGCAGCAGGTAGCGCGGCCCCCACTGAGAGCCGCCGTCATTGGGCGCGGTGAGCAGCACTCCGATGATAAACACCGCCGCCGCGCCAAGCAAGAGGCGAATCCGTGAGCGAGCCAGAGACTCCCGGCGACAGGTCGCCAGGGCCAGCAGGGCCAGCGGGCAAGCGGTGACAAGCCCCGTGTGTAGTTTTCCCACCCCCGGCCCTAAGAGATAGACGCTGGACAGCAGGGCGGCACCCGCGAGCAGCCAGAGTCGCCATCGGCCAGTCCAGGCGGACACCAGGGCCAGTGTCGCCGCAGCCACAGACCAGAGTCCCGCCCCAGGGCCATCGAGCAGCATCACCGTGGCGATGCCGCTGCGACGGGCGAGTAGTTCGCTGGGTGTAGCCGCGCTCGGCGCAGTGAAGTTCACCGCCACCTGTGGCCCCAAGGGCAGCCCAAAGATCAGCAGGTTGAAGATTGCCATCGGAAGAAGGCCCACGAGGATGCCTACCGTCGCCCATGCCAGCGCCCGGCGGCCCACCCCGGCCCATGCCAGCCCCATGAGCAGCGCTGGCCCCAGCCACAGACACTCGGAGCGAAACCACCAGGCCAGCCCGGCCAGCAGCCCGGCCAGCAGTGCATAGCGAGAGACGTGGCGTGACGGATCTAGTGCCAGGGCCGCGCAGAGCAGCGCGCCCGTCGTCAGCCCCGTCGCCAGGGCGTGTTCCCAGAAGATCAGCGCGTAGAAGCCAACAGGTGTTGTCACCCCGAGGATCAGCGGGATGACCCAGAGTGGGCGCAGCCCCAGGCGTGCGCCAAGCGCGGCCGCGAGGGTAAGGGTGCCCAGGGTAGCCGCCACAGGCACCACGTAGAGTCCGGCGTAGCCAAACAGGAAGAACCACGGTGCGCTAAGGGCCGCGTGGGGGTAGGAGAAGATACTGTAGTAACTGCCGCCCTGCGGCCACGTGAAGAGGGCGGGCAGCGCAGAGAAGCGTCCCTCCGGGTCAAGGGCCACGCTCGGGTTGGTGATCGCGCCGCTCTGGAAGCGGTGCTGGATCAGGCTGACGACCTGCACGAACTTCGCCCCCTGGTCGCCCGACCAGAGTCCGTTGACGGGCACGGCCCAGGCGAGCAGCGCGACATAGAGCAGTCCCACCGCCAAGGTCGCGGCGATCACCGCTCCCGTTCTCCGCATACCCGCTCTCCCTCCAGATAACCAGGATACAAGGGAACGTTACAACCTTCACCCCCAGGGCTGTTGCAACGTCGCGTGATTGCCGCGCAGCCCTCACCCCCTAGCCCCCTCTCCCTGA
>CAIRFY010000438.1 GCA_903877945.1 uncultured Oscillochloris sp.
GGCGATGAGGCGATACGGAGCGCCTCACCGCGTCATCGTTTCATCGCTGAACTGTCACGCTGGATTGAACCATCCCTAAGACAAGGTTCAGATCTGGTAATTCTAATTTTACAATTGTAGCGCGGGCTTCCCGCATGCGGTGGTACTCCTGACCGCCTGGAAGGCGGCGCTACATTCGAATCCGCTTTCCAGGCGGTCAGTTTTGGCGAAGGTATTGGTTTTTCCAGATATGTTATTATGCTCCACGGGGGTTATGAGGGTCAGTGCTGGATTCTGGTGTGAAACGCATCAAGACGCCATGAAGCGACCTTGTACCTCGCTTGGTACGCGATAATAATAACAAATGTTCTGTCTCTCCGTGACCAACAATGCTCACACCAAACACCATTATCCTCCAGCGCTACCAAGTGATCCGTATGGTAGGCCAGGGTGGCATGGGTGCCGTCTACGAGGCAACGGATCTGCGGCTACGCACCACCGTCGCGCTCAAACAGACCCTGGTGAGCGGTGATCAGCTCAGTCGGGCCTTCGAGCGTGAGGCCCAGATCCTGGCCGGGCTGCGTCACCCCGCTCTACCCAAGGTCATTGACCATTTTATGGACGAGGGCGGGCAGTTCCTGGTGATGGAGTACATCCCCGGCGAGGATCTCGCGACACTGCTTGATCACAACGGTGGCCCGTTCCCTCTCGCTCAGGTGCTGGGCTGGGCCGACCAAATTCTCGCCGCGCTGGAGTATCTGCATAGCCAACGTTCACCGATCATCCACCGCGACATCAAGCCGCAGAACCTCAAGCTGATGCCTGACGGCCAGATCATCCTGCTCGACTTTGGGCTGGCCAAAGGGTTGCGCGGGCCAAGTGCGGCGGTGACGACCGCAGGGCGTAGTCTATTTGCCTTCACGCTCCAGTACGCCCCGCCCGAGCAGATGCAGGGAAGCACCACCGGCCCCTACAGCGACATTTACTCCCTGGCGGCCACGCTGCACGCCCTGTTGACCGGAAAGCCCCCGGTGGATGCGATAACTCGGGCGACAAACTTGGCGGTTCAGCGGCCCGATCCGCAGCCCGGCACTCACGAGTTAAACCCGCATGTGCCTGCGGCGGTAGGGGCCGTACTGCTGCGCGCGATGGCCCTCAACCTGAGCGACCGCTACGCGAGCGCCTTCGATCTGCGCAGCGCCTTGCATGCGGCGGCCCAGGCCAGCGCACCAGGCCCGACTCCTGAGGTTCAGCCCCGTCCTGGCCGACCTGCTTGGATAATCCCCGCTATCGGCGGTGGCGGTGCCCTCGCCCTGGCTCTCGCGGTGGGTGTTGGGATGGCGATAGGCGGCGTGCGAGCGCCTGCGGATTCCCTTGCCACCGCAACCACACGTGGAGCCGTTACTTTGGGGCCGGTTTCGACGACGATGCTGAGCGTTCCGGCATTGGGCTCCCCCACACCAACAAAAGAGCCAACGCTAACTCCCGTCAAACCGACAAGCAGCCCGACATTGACCACGCCCCCTGCAACGCCCACGCCGACGCCGACAAACACGCCGAGGCCACGGCCAACGCGGGCACGTGTGCTGCCAACCAGGCCACCAGCGACTGCGGTGCCAGAGCCGTCACCGACAGAGACACTGTTGCCTACATCCACGATGGAGCCAGCATCACCAACGTGGGAACCGCCGACACCGACAGAGATACCACCGACTGAGGTGGCAACGGCAACACCGACAAATAAGCCGTCATCACATCCGAAGCCGAAGCCGCCAGATCCGAAGCCGCCTAAGAGTGAACCCTCCTATCCTTAAACTTCTGAGAAGCTGTCTGAACAGTTTGGCGAGGAGGCGAGGAGGCGAGGAGGCGAGGAGGCGAGGTGGCGAGGAGGCGATGGGGCGAGGAGGCGATGGGGCGAGGAGGCGAGGAGGCGAGGAGGCGAGGAGGCGAGGAGGCGAGGACGCGAGGACGCGAGGAGGTGAGGACGCGAGGAGGTGAGGAGGCGAGGAGGCGAGGAGGCGAGGTGGCGAGGAGGCGAGGTGGCGAGGAGGCGAGGCTACCGCATCCTCGCGTCATCGCGTCCCCGCCAAACTGTAAAGCTGTTCTGATGAGAAGCTGTCTGAAAAGGCAATATCGCAAAAGTCGCCCGGTGCGTTGCGCCTTCAGTCGTCCGCACCATCACATCAGCGCCTGCGCTGCTGCGATCTGGCCGAAGCTCACCCCCCCGTCATTCATCGGTACCAGCCGGGGCAGGAGCGCACACCGACCGGCGGCAGTAAGTTGTTTGATCGCACCCTCGGCGAGCAGGCGGTTCTGGAAACAGCCACCGCTGAGTGCCACCTGCGCGACGCCTAGGTCAGCAGCGACAGCGACCATAGCGGCGACGGCACCGTTGTGGAAACGGGCGGCGATCCGCTCTCGCCCCACCCCGCGTGACATGTCGGCCAGTACGTCGGCGATAGCTGGACGCCAATCCACCAGCAATGGCGCAGCGATACAGGTCACGCCGCCAGCGGGCGTGGGCGGAGCAGTAGGCTCTGCACGGATGAGGGTGAAGGGATAGGCTCCCGTCTCGTGCGGGTCAGCCAGATACTCCAGTTCCATTGCGGCCTGACCCTCGAATGTCACCCGCTGGCGCACGCCAAGCAGGGCGGCCACCCCATCAAAGAGCCGACCGGCGCTGGTGGTGGGCAGGCTGTTGATGCCGCCCGCGATCATACGGGCCAAAATGCGGCGCTGGCCCTGATCAAACATCTGCAGGGGTGGCAGGTCTTCCCTATTCAGCGCATCGGGGCCGTACAGCTCCCAGAGCAGGGCGATGGCCACGCGGGACGGCTCGCGCACGGCGGCGTCGCCCCCCGGTAGGCGGAAGGGCCGCAGGTGGGCCACGCGCACGCTGCCAGCGGCGTCGCCCAGCAGGAACTCGCCACCCCAGATCGTGCCATCCGTCCCGTAGCCAGTGCCATCCCAGATCACACCAAGAGCCGGGCCAGCGGCGGCATGTTCAGCCAGACAGGCGGCAAAGTGGGCGTGGTGGTGCTGCACCGCCAGCCTCGGCGCGGGCGGGGCCAGCCCGGCCTCGCGGGCGTAGCGCGTGCTAACATAATCCGGGTGCAGGTCGTGGGCCACCAGAGTCGGCGTTGCCGCGTAGAGCCGCAGGAAATCGGCAATCACCCGCGTGAAGGCGGCCACCGCCTCGGCGGTACTCAGGTCGCCGATGTGCGGGGAGATAAACGCATGGCGTCCGATGCTGAGGGCGATGGTGTTTTTTAGCTGGGGGCCAACGGCGAGGATGCAGGGTGTGGCGGCGGGGAGGGCCACGGGCAAGGGCGCGTAGCCACGAGCGCGGCGCAGCAAACGCGGGGCACCGGCCATGATCACGGCGACACTGTCGTCGATGTGGCGTTCGATTGGCCGGTTGTGCTCCAGAAAGGCGTCGGCGATCTGGCCGAGGCGGCGGCGGGACTCGTCCTCGCTGATGCAGATCGGCTCGTCGCTCAGGTTGCCGCTGGTGGCGACGAGTGGGAAGTCCACTGCACGTAGCAGCAGGTGGTGCAGCGGCGAACACGGCAGCATCACGCCGAGGTATGGGCTGTCGGGGGCCACCTCGGGCGCGATAGAGAAGATGCCACCGGCGCGGCGGGGCAGCAGCACAATCGGTGCCTCCGCCGAACCGAGCAGTGCCGCCGCCGCCTCGTCCAGCAGCACCACCTCGGCGGCTTGGGCCAGATCGCGGACAATCAGGGCCAGCGGCTTATCGGGGCGAGCCTTGCGGGCGCGCAGCCGCGCCACGGTCGCGGAGTCGCACGCGTCGGCCATCAACTGATAACCGCCGATGCCCTTGACCGCGACAACCGCGCCCTGGCGCAGGGCGGCGACCGCAGCGGCCAGGGCTGGCTCTACAAGATGGCCCGGTAGGGCTGAGTCAGCGATTTGTGGCTGTCCGGTGCCCTCCGGAACCCAGAACACCAGCCGAGGCCCGCATACGGGGCAGGCATTTGGCTGGGCGTGGAAACGGCGATCAACGGGGTCGCCGTACTCCGTACCGCAAGCGGTGCAGAGTGCAAAGCCACGCATGGTAGTATTCGACCGATCATAGGGCAGCGCGGCGATGATCGAGAAGCGCGGCCCGCAGGCGGTACAGTTCGTGAAGGCGTAGCCGTAGCGACGGTTTGTGCTATCGAGTGTCTCGGCAAGACACGCGGGGCAAGTGGCGATGTCGGGCAGAATGAGGGTGGTGCGGGCACCGTCGCCGTCGCTGAGGCGGATCGAAAAACCGTGGTGTCCGTGGGGCGCACCCCAGGCCACCTCCACCTCCGCAATGATCGCTCGTGGGGGCGCATCTTCGCGCAGGCGGCGCAGAAAGGAGTCCAGGTCGGCAGGATCGCCATCGAGATCTATCGTCACGCCACCGGGGCCATTCAGCACCCAGCCGAACAGGCCCAACTCGTGGGCGAGCCGGTAGACAAAGGGGCGGAATCCGACGCCTTGCACCGCGCCGCGCACAATGATGCGCAACCCAGCCCTGGGTGAAGCTGTGGGCATAGCGGGCACATCGCTCTCTTGCGCGAGGTTTCTGTCTTCCCGGATGTTCCTATGGTACCACACAAAGAAGGCAACAGCCCTGATCTCGTAGGGCGTGAGCAACGTCGTGTGATTGTCGGGCAGCCCTCACCCCCCAGCCCCCTCTCCCCGTGAGGGAGAGGGGCAGGGGGTGAGGGTGACTTTGCATCAGCCCTGCCTGATCTCGCTACACCTCTCCTGACCACACACCGATATTGGCCAAAAAAACCTTCACCACCACCGGATCGAAGTGAACCCCCGCGTGATCAGCGATATAGGCGCGGGCCTTGCTGGACGACCAGGCTGTGCGGTAGGGACGATCATTTGTCAGCGCGTCCCATACATCCACCACGGCAAAAATCCGGGCCGGGAACGGGATCTGCTCGCCGCTCAGACCGGCTGGGTAGCCCTTGCCGTCCCATCGCTCATGGTGCGAGATCGGGATGGCGAGCGCCGATGTGAGGAACGCAATGTCGTGCAGCAGTTCATAGGAGTAGACCGGGTGCATCCGCATCAGATCCCACTCGGCATCGGTAAGCGGCCCAGGCTTGTGCAGGATCGTGTCAGGCACACCCATCTTGCCAATGTCGTGGAGCAGCGCCCCGCGCCGGATGTGGACGATCTCCGCTTCGGCAATACCCATTGCTCTCGCGAGATGTACCGTCAGGTCGGTGACGCGCTGGCTATGCCCGTTCGTCTCTTTATCGCGTAGGTCGAGAGCCTGGGACCACCCGGCAATCGTGGCGTCATAGGCATCCGCGAGAGCTTGGTTCGCCGCCTGAAGCTCACGCTCGTGGTTTCGGCGCTCACTCACATCCTGTTTGATCGCGATAAAGCGGATGATCTCGCCAGATGGGTTGCATACCGGGGTGATCGTCTGCTCCTCATCGTACAGGCTGTCATCCTTGCGGCGGTTCACCATTATGCCACGCCAGACCTGCCCAGAGAGGATCGTTGTCCAGAGCTGCTGATAAAACGCTTGATCGTGTACCCCCGAGCGCAGGAGGCGCGTGTGAGCGCCCACGGACTCACTATGAGTGTAGCCGGTGAGGCTGGTGAACGCCGGATTGACCCACTCAATTACGCCATTAATGTCAGAGATCACGATAGCGTTTGCGGTCGCCTCTAAGGCCGAGCTGCGGATGTGCAGGTTGCTCTCGGTGCGCCAGAGCAAGATAAAGAGGAGAACTCCCGTCACTGTGACAAAAAAAAGTCCTTTAATGGTACTAAGTATGCTGAAAGAAGCAACATCGGAGGAAGATCTGAATGAGGCGATCATATCACTCACGATGATCCATATCGTAGCAGTGACAATGTAGATAGCGGTGATTCGGACTGCGAAGCGGTCTCTCCTGGGATCGTTCCCCATGACGATCTCTATTCTAACGCGAGCATCTTATGGCCGACGCGCTATTGTAACAAGTTCTCTTGTGGGATGTGTCGAATAAGCCAGCCTTGCCCCCTGCCCCTCTCCCTCACGGCATATCGTTACCCA
>CAIRFY010000439.1 GCA_903877945.1 uncultured Oscillochloris sp.
GCTAGGGGGGGTAATTCAAACTACAACTGTAGTACTAATCGCTGAGTTGGGCATGTTTCAGATTGCAGATTTTAGATTGCAGATGTGCCGTAATATGACGCCTTCCCTTGATCTCGCTCTCCTCGGCACCTTCCACGTGCAGTCCGCCAGCCAGACTCTGAGGGAGTTCTACTCGAATGGGGTGCGCGCCCTCTTGGCCTACCTCGCGGTCGAGGGCGACCGCCCCCACGAGCGCAAGCTCCTCGGCGACCTGCTCTGGCCCGACGAGCCGACGGCGAAGGGACTGCTGAACCTGCGCCAGGCGCTCTACCGCCTCGACCAAGCGCTCATCCCTGCCGCCCTCCCCGTCCCCTTTACCCAGACCACCCGCCAGACGGTACAACTCAACCCGGCGCTCGATCTGAACCTGGATGTTCGGCAGTTCATCCGTTTGGTCACCACTGCCCGAACGCATCGCCACCGCCGCTTATCTGTCTGCCGCCCGTGCCTCGCCGCGCTGCGCGAGGCCATCGCCCTCTATCGCGGCGATTTCTTGGCGGGATTCAACGCAAGTGCGCCGTTCGATGCGTGGCAAGCGGTGTGGAGCGCCCGGTTGCGGGCGCAAACGATCTGGGCGCTTGATATGCTGGTATTCCACCACGAGCAACGGGGAGAATGGGACGAGGCGTGTACCCGACTGCGTCACTGGCTGGAACTGGAACCCTGGTGTGAAGAGGCCCACCGTCGCCTGATGGTGGCGCTGGCCTCGGCGGGGCAGCGGAGCGCGGCCCTAGCACAATACGAGATCTGCCGACGTATCGTGGCCCGCGACCTTGACGCTATCCCTGAGCCAAACACGACCGCCCTTGCCGCACGGCTGCGCGTCAGTAACCCTGCGACGTGGTTTGCGCCACCCTACGTGGTGCCAATCGTCGAAACGCCCCTCATGGGCCGGACGGCGGCCCTCGCCGACATTGCCGCACAGTTGACCGCACCGGTTGGCCGCCTGCTCACTCTGGTCGGTCCCGGCGGAAGTGGCAAGACACGCCTTGCCCTCGCTGCCGCTGCCGCCGAGCGTGGCACATTCACCGACGGGATTTTCTTCGTGTCACTGGTGCCGGTCGACGACGCGGACGGTCTGGTCGCCGCCATCGCCGAGGGTCTGCATCTGCCTATGACCGCCGAACATTGCGTGACGGTTTCCACTCTGAGTACCCACCTCAAGGCCCGCGAGGTCTTGCTTGTACTCGATAATTTCGAGCCGTTGCTGGCCTATGCGCCCCTGCTGGGCACGTTACGCGACGCCGCACCCAACCTGCGGATCCTCGTCACCTCGCGGGTGCCGCTCCACCTGCTCGACGAAGAGGTTCTGCGAGTCGGCGGGCTGGAACCAGCGACGAGTACCGATGCGGACGATCCGGCGATACGCCTCTTTGTGCAGGCGGCACGGCGGGTTGCCCCAGACTTCACCCCCACGGATGCCGATCTTGTCACGATCAGTATGATCAGCCAGGCTCTTGACCGACTGCCTCTGGCGTTAAAGCTGGCCGCAGGCTTGGTTGATCACCTCGATCCCGCTGCGATTCTTGCCCTTGTGTGGACCGACCCGGATGCACTGGAAAGTGACCTGCGCGATCTGCCGGAGCGTCACCGTAGCATCCGCAACCTCTTTGCAAGCAGTTGGCGGCTCCTACCTGACAAACAACAGCAGATCCTTGCCTACTGTGCGCTCTTTGCTGCGAGCTTCAGCCGAGCAGCGGTCGTTGTTGTGGCGATGGGGGGTACGCCGGGCAACGCGATGCGTGACCGCATGGTTGGGCGGAGTCTCGCCGCCCTGTCCGATCACGCCCTGCTCCAACGGGTTGGCCCCGACCGCTACGCGCTCCACCCCCTCGTGCGCCAGTTCGCCAGCGAGTACTACGCATGTCTGCCCACCGCCGAACAGGCCGCCAGTCGCGCCCGCCACCGGGCCTACTTCCTGGGTCTGATGGCACAGCACGCCGACGCTATCGTTGGCCCCACCGGGCAGGCGGTGGTTGAACTGCTGCGCATCGAGCTTGCCGACATCCATCTAGCATGGCACAACGCTAGTCTGGACAACGATCTCGCACTGATGGGGGCCGCAACCCACGGGTTGCTCGATTTGCTGCGGATTGGCGAACTCCATGCGGTGGGCAGTTTCACCTTCACGGCAGCGATCACGCGGCTGCGTAGCACCCTAACCAACGATCACGATGCATCCCCTCTTGCCCGCCATACCCTCGTACAGTTGCTCATCGCTCATGCCGAGATGTGTTTCATCCAGGGTGATTATGCAACCGTGATGACGGAGGCCCAGGCGGCGGCGGAACTCGCCCATGCGCTTGGAAACCCCGAACTGGAAGGCGAGGCGCAGTTCGCTTGGGGCAAGGGGCTGCGGCGCCAGGGCGCGATGCAGGCGGCACAAGCCCGGTTCGCGCATGGCGCACGGCTGATTCGGGCCTGCCCGGACAGTCCGGCGCTGCGGCGGCTGCGCTCCGATCTTCACCGCTACATGGGGCTCGGCGAATGGAGCTTTGGGCATTTTGCGGCGACCCACGCCCACTACCATGCGAGCTTGCGTCTCGCCCAGTCCATTGCCTATCGCTACGGCGAGGGTAATATCCACTACGGCTTGTCTTTGGTGGCGAATATGCAGGGAGCCTATGGCGAGTCGCTTGAACACTCCACCGCCGCACTTGCCATTTTCCGGGCGAGTGGCAACCGTGCAGGCGAAGGGTCTGTACTGATCAGTCTGGGATTGGCCCATATGTACCGGGGTGAGTATACCGCCGCACAATCCGCCTTCGCCGCACATGAGCGGGTCTACGAATTCACCGGCGACCGGCAGATCGAGGTTGTCAATCTCATCCTTAGTGGTACGGTACTGCTGCGGTTGGGCGATTACGCGGCAGCGCGAACAACCCTCGCCAACGGTCTCACCGCCGGACGGGCGCTCGACTATCGTTGGGGGAATAGCATCGGACTGACGTTCATAGGACTACTGCGGCATCTGACCGGCGACCAGCACGGGGCCGTCGTTGCCTGCCGCGAAGCTCTAGCGATCACCGAGCAGTCGAGCGACATGGTCATTGGCTCCTACACCCTCACCCACCTGGGCCACGCCCTCGCCGCCCTGGGCGACGTCACCGAGGCGACTGCGTGCTACGAGCGAGCGGTCGCCATCCGCCGAGTTGTCAGCCAAGTCCACCTCATCCCTGAACCTCTGGCGGGCCTGATCGAACTCGCCCTGGCGCGGGGCGACCTGCCCACCGCCCTCGCCCATAGCGAAACCATCCTCGCCACGTATGCCCTGACCCACCTCGCCGGTACGGAAGAGCCCAGTCGCATCATCCTCGCCTGCTACCGGAGCTTGCTTTTGGCGGAGGACACCCGCGCTAGGCCGTTGCTCCTCCAGGCCGCACAGCAGCTACGGGAACGGGCGGCACGGCTGACAAACCCAGACCAGGAGGCGACCTTCTACGAGGATGTAGCGGCCAATCGTATGCTGTTGGCCATGGCTGAGGGTTTGGGATATTAAACATGGTTTCAAGTGCCAGGTTTCAGCTTTACAGTGTGGCGAGGAGGCGAGGAGGCGAGGAGGCGAGGAGGCGCGGAGGCGAGGAGGCGCGGAGGCGAGGAGGCGCGGAGGCGAGGTGGCGAGGTGGCGAGGAGTCGCGGAGGCGAGGAGGCGAGGTGGCGAGGTGGCGAGGTGGCGAGGTGGCGAGGTGGCGATGCCAC
>CAIRFY010000440.1 GCA_903877945.1 uncultured Oscillochloris sp.
AGATCCCTTCCTGGTGAGGAATGCCCCCCCTCTCCCGCTCAGGGAGAGGCGGCTGGGGGGTGAGGGCTGTGCGAGACTGTCATGTAAAATTGGGCATTCTGAAACCTTGTCTATTGCCAATTTTGACCCCACTTTATGGCATCGTGCTACAATATCTGGCATCGTGTAGGGAAAAGGACAGAAGATGCCAGAGCTCAAAGACAAACTCGTACTCGTGGTAGATGACGAGCCGCGCATGATCAACTTTATGCGGCTGAACCTTGAGCTAGAGGGGATGCGGGTGACGACCGCATCGAACGGGCGCGAGGCGATTGAACGTGCGCGTGACGACATGCCCGATATCGTACTGCTCGATGTGATGATGCCGGTGATGGACGGGTTTGAGGCGCTGCGGCGGCTGCGACAATTTTCGCAGGTACCGGTGCTTATCTTGACGGCCAAGGATGAGGAGGAGGATCGCATTCGTGGCCTAGAGCTTGGGGCCGATGACTATATTGGCAAGCCATTCAGTCATCGCGAGCTGGTGAGCCGCATCCGGGCGGTATTGCGGCGGCACTACATCGCGCCGCCGGTGCCGCAGACATTAGTGCAGGTGGATGATCGGCTGAGCATCGACTTCGCCCGGCGCGAGGTGCTTGTTGATGGCGGACGAGTGAACCTACGACCCACCGAATATCGGCTGCTCTACCATTTGGTGCAGAATGCCGGCTACGTACAGACTCACGAGATGCTGCTGACCAAAGTCTGGGGGCCAGAGTACCGCGAGGAGAGTCACTACCTGCGGCTCTACATCACGTATCTGCGCCAGAAGATCGAGCGAGATCCGCCTAGCCCGAAGTACATCCTCACCGAGCGAGGTGTGGGTTATCGCTTTGTTGACTTTAAGACAAAGTTAGCGGCGTAGGGGCAGTTCGTGCGCCGCCCTTACGCCGCGCCGCTCTCATCAACGAGGCTGAGGACGAGTTGGCGGATCTGGCGCAGGCGTCGGTCAAGACCTTCGGGACGAATGTGTAAGTCATCGCGCACCTGGCCGATCTGGAGGCGGAAGGTATCGATTGGGCCTTTTTCCTGCTCCGCACTGAAGACGTAGGCGCGATCACATGATCGGCGGGCGTTGAGCAACATGCGGTCAACCGCCTCAAGATCATTGGACTGGAGGGCGACAACCGCATCATCGATCTGGCTAGCAGCGCGCAGAAGGTAGATCGCGCTCCAGAGTCGGCGGTCGGCTGCCTCCAGGTCGAGGAGCGCAAGGCGAAGCCCGCCCTCACTGGCCGGGAGTGCTGACGGGGCCGGTACGGTGGGCGTTAGTGTTTCACGTGATACACTGGTAGGGACTGAGAGCGTGGCCGACGTGGATGTGTCCTGAAGAGTTATGAGCGCAGCAGACGAACTCATCGCAGCCTGAATGATCAGACTACAAAGAACGGCTGCAACCACCGTAGCAATGTACGGCAGCGCAGCCGCCAGTTGTCGTGATCTGCGGGGAACAGGAGCCTCTGCCGCGCTCTGCCCCTCAGGCGTCGGGGTCGTCTCAGACACGGCTAGATCTCGTTGGCCAGCAGGATCGCCTGCGCGATCTCCTTCATCGACTTGCGCGTATTCATCGAGAGTTGCTGGATTTTGCGGAACGCCTCGGCCTCTTTGAGGCTCTGCGAGTCCATCAGGACACCCTTGGCCCGCTCAACGAGCTTGCGTGTATCAAGCGTCTCCTTCAGGTCGTAGATCTGCTTGTCCATCTCCAGGAACTCCTGGTAGCGGGCCATCGCGATCTCGATAGCGGGCAGCAACTCGGCCTCGCGGAACGGCTTGACCACATAGTTGACGACGCCAGCCTCTTTCGCTCGATCAACCAGTTCGCGATCTGAGTAGGCGGTGAGGAGCAGCACCGGGGCGATCTTCTCCTCGGTGAGGATTTTCGCGGCCTGAATTCCATCCAACTTCGGCATCTTGATGTCCATCAGGACAAGGTCGGGCTGAAGTTCACGGGCTAGATTTATCACGCTGACGCCATCGCCCGCCTCGCCTACGACTAAGTAGCCGAGACCAACCAGCGTCTCCTTGAGGTTCATGCGGATGATCGACTCATCGTCGGCAATCACCAGACGGGTCTGTGCCATGATGACACCTTCCCTCAATAATGCACTGAATTGACCCATTGAGCTACCTGATCGTGCGCCTTGCTGTGCTTAGGCGATGATGAGACGGGTTCAATCGATTCACTCACTGCTACTACGGAGATGGGGGTACGATCAGGTGCCGCCATTCGGCGCTGCCTGCCGGTATCCCTGACGGATCACATACTGCGCAACACTCCAGGACACATGTCGTCCCTATGTGCCACACTGCCGACAAAGTATAACATGTCGTAGGGGCGTGGTCAACCATATGGCAGAGTGCGATCAGGGCTATGCCCATCCAACAAAGATTCATCGCTCACCACTAACTTCCGCGTTGCAAAGCTGTCGGATTGCTGTGCGAGAGATTGACAGCCATCCTGTTATCAGCTATCATGAGGCGGCTCGAAATATTCTGCATCAAAACATTTTGAGACAAGGGAACAGGAAACAGGCAACCGATTCGGAGCGTCAGTAAACAATGAAGACTGGCACACTGTGGAGTTGTCTGAAACCGTGTCTAAGTCTCATCTCGCGGGATATGGTGTAGCCGGTCGCGGTTCGCTCACCAGCGGGGGAGGGTCCAATGTCCCACCTACATCAGCGCACGTCCTACGTGACCTCAATCAGCGATGTGGTGTGTCAGATCACCTGGCAGAGCCAGAAGCAACTGTTGAAGATGCTGAGCCGCCCCGATATCGGGCTGACCATGCCGCAGATGGTGACTCTGTTCGCTATCCGTGATGCGCAGACCTGTCGGATGAGTGAACTCGCCGATATTACGCAGCAGTCGGCCGGTACGTTGACCGGCATCGTTGATCGGCTGATCGAGGATAATCTGGTTGGCCGCGTGCGTGATGTGGAGGATCGGCGGGTGGTGCAGGTCACGCTGACGCCTGCCGGTGAGGAGCGGGTGATGCGGGTTGAGCAAGCACGCCACGAGGATATGGATCGTATGCTTCAGCACTTTGACATCGTTCAGATCGACGACCTGAGGGGTCTACTGACCAAACTGCTGTCTGGCCTGCGTGAGATAGTCAATGGTGAGGATCTATCTCACGAAGGGACTCTCTCGCACCCTTCCTTGACGCCTATGCGGCCGGTGTAAATGATGCGTGTGTTAATCACTGGATCTAGCGGCCAGATCGGTACGAACTTGGCCCTCCGTCTACTTGCGGAGGGTCATCGTGTGTTTGGTGTTGATCGGCGGGTGAACCCGTGGACTGATGCCTTTCCCACCCTGCTCCAGGATCTGGCCGCGCCACAACGCGAGTTTCGCGGCGGCATCGGCGGTGCGCCCTACCCGACCTGTGATGTGGTCGTCCATCTCGCGGCGAACGCGAAGGTACACGAACTGGTCGAGCAGCCGCATCGCGCCCTTGAGAATATCAACCTCAGCTTTAATGTGCTTGAGTACTGCCGGGCCAATGGCCTGCCACTGATCTTCTCCTCCTCACGCGAGGTCTATGGCGATATCCATCGTTATATCACCACCGAGGAGACGAGCGCCGACTTCAGCTACACCGAGAGCCCCTATTCGGCCTCGAAAATTGCGGGCGAGGCGTTGATCTACTCCTACGCACGCTGCTACGGGCTGCGCTACCTGGTCTTCCGCTTCTCGAACGTCTATGGCCGCTATGATAACGACATTGAGCGTATGGAACGGGTCATCCCGCTGTTTATTCGCAGGATCGAGCACGGTGAGCCGGTGACGGTCTATGGGCGCGAGAAGGTACTCGACTTCACCTATGTGGACGACTGCGTAGATGGAATTGTGCGCGGGATCAGCCGACTACTGGCGGGCGAACTGAGCGACCATACGATCAACCTGGCGTGTGGTGAGGGTAATTCCCTGATACATCTGGCCGAACTGATTGGTGCTGCCCTCGACCGGGTGCCCGAGATTATTGTTGAGCCAGCCAAACGCCCCGGCGAGGTGAGCCACTATGTGGCCGATATCTCTCTGGCCCGCGACCTGCTTGGCTTTGCCCCGCAGGTGAGTCTGGCCGAGGGTATTCGCCGTGCGGTGGCATGGGGGCGTGGTGGGGAGGCTCCCTGATGCCCCCAAAGCAGCGGCCACTTGGACGGACGCCGCGCGCCCGCCGCAGCGCCGCCGCCGCTCAGGTGATGAGTCTTTTTCAGGTGTCTTCGAGCCTGGTGGCTGTACTCGACCCCGAGCACCTCTTCTCAGCCCTGGTCAGCCGCGTTGTCGAGGCTCTGCCCTCGGTGCAGGGCGGCACACTTTGGATCTACGACCCGAAGAGCGGTCGGCTGCGCGCCAGTGCGACCGCTGGTCTGCCTATTGACAGCGCCGCCCGCCAGATGTTACTCACGATCTCGCTGCGCAGCGGTGAGGGCATGGTCGGTCAGTCCCTTCAGCGCGGCGAACCGCAGATCGTTGAGACGCTCCTCGGCTACCGCGATACGGTCGGCCCGTTACCTCCTGCCAGCGCGATGATCATCCAGCAGGTGAGCGAGCAGTTGCCACGCCGCCTCGCGTGTACCTGCATCCCTATGCGCGTGGGATCAGAGATCGTCGGTGTCCTGGAGTTGTTCATGCTGGGCGAACCGACAAACGATTCGGCAGTCCGCCCGATTGAGCAAGGGGATCTGCCGGTACTCCAGATCTTCGCGAACCTGGCTGCCTCCGCAATCAAGAATACCCAACTCTACGATGAGGCTCAGCGCAGCGAGCGCCGCCTGAAGGCGTTTGATGCGGTGGTCACCGCGATCAGCACGGCGGCTGACCTGACCGATCTCGTGCGGAGCGTCCTCAATGTGGTGCTGGGCCTGGTGCCCTGCTCCACGGGTGCCCTGCTCCTGCTTGACCCGGCCCATGATCGACTCGACCTTGGGGCGCAGCAGGGGCTTACGCCCGCCTGCGCCAGCGTCCTTACCGGCGTGCGCGTGTCGGAGTCCCCGTGCGAGGAGGTTGTCCACTTTGGACAGCCGATGCTGCGGCCATTGCTGGAGGAGCGCGGTGAAGCCCTCTTTCTGGCCGAGGGTCTGGTTGGCTGCGCCTACTTCCCGCTGCTGGCCGGTGGCACGGTCGCGGGTGTGCTGGCGATCTATGGGGACTCTGATCTACCCGCGCGGGCCGACCGCGAGATGCTGCTGCCGATCTGTAACCAGGTGGGATTCGCCGTGGCCAATGTGCGGCTCTACGCCGACAGCACTGGTGAGCGCCGCAAGCTGAATACGGTGGTCACGTCGATTGCCGAAGGAGTGCTGCTCTGCGACAGGCGCGGGCATCTGACTCTGGCCAACGAGGCCGCCCTGACTCTGCTGCGCCTCAACTCGCTGCCCTTTGAGCAGCGCCTGAGCGAGATGCCTGATTTCTATCGGATGCGCGACCTCGACAGCCAACGGCTCACCCTTGACCAGTTGCCCTTCGCTCGCGCCCTGGCCGGTGAGATTTTCCAGGACTACCGGCTGATCTTGAGCGGTTCCAGCGGCGATGAGACGGTGATGAGCTTCAGCGGTGCGCCCGCCCGTGCCGACGATGGCTCAATCGAGGGGGCCGTGGTGGTCTTTCGCGACGTCACCGCCAACCAGAAACTGGAGCGCGCTAAGGACGAGTTTCTGGCGGTGGCTGCCCACGAACTACGCAGCCCTCTGGCTGCTGTGCGTAACTATGCCGACCTGCTGCTGCGCCGTGAGCAGCAGCGCAGCCAAGCCGACTCACGCGATCTGCGTGGCCTGACCATCCTGACCCAGCAGGTTTCGCATATGCTGCGCATGGTGGACAACCTGCTGGATGTGTCGCGTATCGACGCGGGACAGATCGACCTGCAAATCCAGCCGGTGAACTTAGTGGCCCTGGCCGCGCAGGTAATCGACCAGCAGCGGCCCGCAGCCGGAGCGCGTGACCTGGTGCTTGAGAGCGCCGCAGATGAGTTATTCGTACCCTGCGACTCGCTGCGCATCCATCAGGTGATGACTAATCTGATCGGCAATGCGATCAAGTATAGCCCGGACACGGGCCGGGTGACGGTGCGGCTGTGGGTGGCGACAAACGATGATCGGCGCGTCTTTGGCGATCACCTGATTGGCGAGGGGATGCTGGGCACCAGCGGGGCGACGGAGGCGGCGGTTGTCTCTGTCACCGACGAGGGGAACGGGATTGTGGCCGAGCAACAGACGAAGCTCTTCCAGCGATTCTACCGCGTGCGCAGCCACCGTGCCGAGGGGCTTGGCCTGGGCCTCTATCTGAGCCGCCAGTTTATACAGATGCACCACGGCGCGATCTGGGTGGAGAGCGTCGAAGGTGCCGGCAACACATTCTCGTTTGCATTGCCGATGACGATGGCGACGGGGGCGCAGCAGTGAAGGGCGATCCAC
>CAIRFY010000441.1 GCA_903877945.1 uncultured Oscillochloris sp.
AATGGGTACATTCAGCTTTACAGTCTTGCGATGAGGCGATGAGGCGATGAGGCGATACGGAACGCCTCACCGCGTCATCGTTTCATCGCTGAACTGTCACGCTGGATTGAACCATCCCTAAGCAGGAGTACCATGTGAAACACGAACTTACCTATGATTACGTTCAGAAAGCCACCCAGGCGGCGGTGAGTGATCGCACGGCGCACCGTGGGGGACACATCCAGGTGCGCGACATGCATTTCTTCTATGGCGCGTTCCAAGCGTTACGGGGGATCACGCTTGATTTTGCGCCGGGCGCAATCACGGCGATCATTGGCCCAAGCGGCTGCGGAAAATCAACGCTGTTGCGCACCCTGAACCGCATGACCGATATGCAGCCAAACACGCGCGTCGAAGGCCAGATCGCACTCGATGGCAGCGACCTCTACGCACGCGACGTGGATGTGGTGGATGTGCGCCGCCGCATTGGCATGGTCTTTCAGCGCCCCAACCCGTTTCCCAAGTCGATCTATGAAAATATCGCCTATGGCCTGCGGCGCACGGGGGTTGCTCGCCGCGACCTCGATGGCCGTGTGGAGCAGGCTCTGCGCAAAGCCGGACTGTGGAACGAGGTCAGTGATCGGTTGCAAACCTCTGGTCTCGCGCTTTCAGGCGGACAGCAGCAGCGGCTCTGCATTGCACGCGCCCTGGCGATGAACCCTGCCGTCTTATTGATGGACGAGCCATGTTCGGCACTTGACCCCATCGCCACGCTGAAGATCGAAGAACTCATGCGAGAACTACGCCATGAGGTGACGATTATCACGGTGACCCACAGCATGCAACAGGCCGGGCGGGTCTCCGATGCCACCGTGTTTATGCTCATGGATATGGACGGGGGTGCGGGGATGGTCGTGGAGACCGGCCCGACCGAAGATCTCTTCACCGCACCGCAAGACCAGCGGACGGAGGATTATATCAGCGGGCGTTTCGGCTAGGCTGTGGCACCCACCGGGCGCACCCAACCGCGCGTCCTACCCGCGTCGATCAGCGTCCTGGTTGACGACCGGCTCCACGCGCAGGTGCAGCCGATCCTGGCGCTGGCTGCGGCGCGGGTGGAACTGCTACCGGATGCGACCACGTTTCTGCGTCACCTGTGGGAACGCCCGCCCGATCTGATACTGATCGAGACGGCGGAGCACCCCACCGGCACTATCGAAACGCTGGTCGCGGAGCTGCATCGCTACTTCCCGATGCCGATCTTGATCCTGGAGGCGGGGGCAAGTGAGCCTGACCGGATCGCGTGGCTTGATCGCGGAGCCGACGATGTGCTCACGTTCTACGCGACTCTGGCCGAGCTGCCGGCGCGCTGCATTGCGCTGATGCGCCGGGCGCAGCGCGAGCGCGGGCGCGACCCGAACGCGCAGTACCTCCAATCCCTCGGCATGCGCCTTGATATTCGTGCGCGCCGCGTCGTGCTGGCCACAGGCGACGTGATTGATCTCAACGCAGCGCAAACCCGCCTGCTTGCGCTCCTGCTCGCCTATGATGGCGACGTCGTCCCAAGCGACGTTCTGATCCGACATCTGTTTGGCACCCAGACGATGAATTTTACCCAGCACCTCTGGCCGATCATCCGCGACCTGCGGCGTCGACTGAACCAGGGCGCAGGTTCGGTGCCGCAGATTCGCTACGTTCACGGCTGTGGCTACCGCATCGCCTATTCAACATGGCCTACGGGTTGAGGTCAACAATCGCACCAACGGTCATAAAGACCACCGACTCGGCCAGATTCGTAGCCCGATCCGCAACCCGCTCCAGATGGTGTGCCACCAACAGTAGCCCGGTGCCCCAGCGCACCGCCGTCGGAGTCTGCTGGATCTGGTCAATGAGCGCGGCCTCCGCCTGCGCATAGTGCTCGTCCGCCACTTGGTCTGCGACGCTGAGCGCGGTTGCGCCCGCCACATCCTGCGCGGCAAATGCTGCGAGGGCGCTATCAAGCATCAGCACGGCTTGCTGGCTCAGCGCCACGAGGCTAGGCGGGAGATCCGCCGGAATCTGGTCGGCGTTACGCACGACGATGCGGGCGATCCCTTTCGCATAGTCCGCGATCCGCTCGATCTCGCCGCTCATCTTCAGCGCGGCGATCAGTCGGCGCAGATCCGTCGCCACGGGCTGCTGCGTCACGATGATCTGGAGCACATGGGCCTCCAGGCGCACGGTCGCTTCATCAATCGGTGTGTCGCCCGCGATCACCCGCTGCGCCCAGACCGGGTCGCGCCGCTGGAGCGCGGCCACCGCGTGGCCAAGTGCCGTTACGGCCATCTGTCCCAGGGCGATCAGATCAGTACGCACCGCTGCTAATTCACGTTCGAAATGTTCACGCATCTCTATGTCCCCTTCTGTGCAACCGTGTGATGACAACACGATAGCATGGTAAGATTATGCGTGTATTAAGGAGACCATCCATAGCCCGCCTTAAGGCCAACCCTGATCTGTCTCACGTGCCGGTGATCGCCTTAACCGGCCATGCCACCCACGAGGATATCGCACGAGCGATCTCTGCCAGTTGCACCGACTATCTCATCAAACCAGTTGATTACGAGACGCTGATTGTAAACCACCACCCGCCTAAAGGCGGGGGCTTTGCTCTGGCGGAGTGGCCGGACAACTCCGTTCTCCCACGCACGAAACAGCGACCTGTGACGTGATTTGGCAATAAGACAAGGTTTCAGCTTGACAGTGTGGCGATGAGGCGAGGATGCGACGAGGCGCTGCTCTTTCAAATCCTAGCTTTTTTCTTTCGCCGTGCGCTAGTGGCGATGAGGCGAGGATGCGACGAGGCGCTGCTATCGCATCCTCGCGTCCTCGCGTCCTCGCGTCTCCGCCACACTGTCAAGCTGTTCTGAACCATGTCTTCGCTCAGAATGACAGGACGCTTCACAGCGTTACTTCTGCGGTATTGCACGCCAGGAATTGGCATAGGTAGCGGCTGAGACACAAGCCCGCCCACGGGCATCATAAGATCGTCGGTCGTTACGACCGCCCATCGTAGTCTGATATTCGCCTCACACCTCCTTCAGATCCCCACGAGCCGGATGCGATTCAACAATCATTCCATTTGGCGTCTTTGTGCGCTATAGTGATGGCACGATAACTGTTATGGACAGCGAGAACCAATAAGAACTCGCAGGCTATGCAGATCGTTTCATTCACATGAGGGCCGCAGTCTAACAGCAGGCTGTACGCCCCTACGAACGTACGGAGGGTCATATGATGCTTGGAACACTTCGACGGCGCGGCGGCGCACTCCTTGCCGCCCTCACCCTCGGTGCCTCAGCCCTGGCGGCGATTCCCGCCGGTGCGGCACCCTTCGACGGCACACGCACGCAGTTTGCGGACGCACGTTTTAGTAATGTGTGGACACGGACGGATAGCGGGGCGGTGCGCGGCGGGCGCAGTTGGTACTGGGGGCCGAATCCTTGGTACGACTACGCTGAGTTCTACCGCCAGGGTGAGAACGGTCTGCGCACGGTGCAGTACTTCGACAAGGCGCGCATGGAGATCAACAACCCGGCTGACCGCTCGGGTACCAGCCAGGGTGTCACCAACGGCCTGCTGGTGAAGGAGTTGGTGAGCGGGCGTATGCAGCTTGGCAACGACCCCTACGACGCCGAGCAGCGTGCGGCGGCTGATGTGCCGGTGGCGGGCAACCCGCGTAGCGCCAACGTCACGTCGCCCGGCTACGGTGCCTTCGCTGGCGTGGCGACGGTGGATAACGGCTACCGCGACCCGCAGCGCCTGAACGAGAAGGTCTCCACCACCCTGGATCGCAGCGGCAACCTGGGACAGCGCGGCGACCTGGCCCTGCCCGAGACGAAGATCGTCCAGTACAACAGCGTCACCGGCCACAACATCCCGCAGGTCTTCTGGGACTTTATGAACCTGCAGGGCAAGATCGATACCGGTCGGGTGCAGAATGGCCCCGTGGTAGACTGGCTGTTCGCGCTGGGCCTGCCGATCACCGACGCCTACTGGACGCAGGCGCAGGTTGGCAATGAGACGAAGGACGTGCTGGTCCAGCTTTTTGAGCGGCGCGTGCTGACCTACGTGCCGACGAACCCGGAAGGCTACAAGGTCGAGATGGGCAACGTGGGCCAGCACTACTTCCAGTGGCGCTACCCGCAGCTCGGCACGCCGTGGGCCTCGACTGAGCCAACCACGCCCCTCGTCTACGCCTCGGACGTTGACACCGGCGGCAAGTACTGGGAAATGTACGTCGCCAACACCAACGGGGGCGGTCGTCGGATCACGAGTAACACCCAGGAGACGGTTGCCTTCTCGTGGCGACGCAGTTGGGACCCGGCACAGGTGGCGCTGCTGGTCGACTCACGGCGCAGCAACGCGAAATTCCGCCAGATCTTCGAGCTTGACTCGGTGGCGGTCGCAAACGGTGAGACCAGCTCTGGCGCGTATGTCCGTCGGCTGAGTTACGGGGATGGCACCCAGCCGCCGCCCAACGCGCCCTACCCAGGCAACTTCCCGACCGGCACCGGCAGCGACGCGAACCCCAGTTACTCGCCAGACGGAACCAAGATCGTCTTTGTGAGTGACCGGATGGGCGCGCAGGAACTGTTCATTATGAACGCGAGCGGCAGTAACCCCATCCAGATCACCGGCGAGGGCTGCGCGAACGAGTCGCCAACGTGGGCGCCCAATGGTCGGCGGATCTACTGGGTGAGCAACTGCACGGGCAACTACGATGTCTATCGTGCCGACATTGCCTACAACAACGACGCGAGTTGGAGTGTTGACGCCCACCTAGTCAACGTGGTCAACCTGACCAATAACAAGAGCGACGACCGCTTCGCCCGCGTATCGCCCGACGGCAAGACCATCGCCTTTGCCAGCAACCGTGAGGGCAACTACGAAATCTATACGATCAGCACGGACAGCGGCGGGGGCGAGCGGCGACTGACGACGAACAACGCCACTGACGACTCGCCGACCTGGTCGGCGGATGGCACAAAGCTGGCCTTCGCCAGCGACCGCGACGGAGACTTCGAAATCTACACGATGGATCTGAGCGGGAACACGGTGACCCAGATCACGAACAACGCGGCGCAGGATCGCTGGCCGCTTTGGGCGCAGTAGAATCAAACAGAAAAGGGGCCGACGCTTCCGCGTCGGCCCCCTTTTCTGTTTAGACATGGTTCGTAGGAGATTTACAGTTTGCAGCGTTCGTAGTAGCGGCTTCAGCCGCGTCAGGGGCGGATCGGGGGCTGAAGCCCTCACTACGAACTGTAAACCTGAAACCTGGCACCTGAAACCTTGTCTTAGAACTTCACCTGGAAGGCCGCCTTGCCAGCGTACTTGGCGGCCCCGCCGAGTTCCTCCTCGATGCGCAGGAGCTGGTTGTACTTAGCGATGCGGTCGGTGCGGGCCGGGGCACCGGTCTTAATCTGACCGGCGTTGGTGGCCACCACCAAATCAGCAATCGTGACATCCTCGCTCTCGCCGGAGCGGTGCGAGACGACGGCGGTCCAGCCGTGGCGCTGGGCCAACTGGATGGCCGATAGGGTCTCGGTGAGGCTACCGATCTGGTTGAGCTTGATCAGGATGGAGTTGGCCGCGTTCTCGTCAATCGCCTTCTGCAAGCGAGTGACATTCGTTACCAAGAAATCGTCGCCGACGAGCTGAACCTTGTGGCCGAGCTTCTCGCGCAGGAGCTTCCAGCCCTCCCAGTCGTCCTCAGCGAGGCCGTCCTCCAGCGAGATCAGCGGGTAGCGATTCGCAATATCGACCCAATAATCAACCATCTCGGCGCTGGTGAGGATCTGGTTGTCGCGGGTCAGGTGGTACTTACCGTCCTTGTAGATCTCGGTAGTAGCCGGATCCATCGCCAACATCACCTGCTCGCCGGGCTTATAGCCCGCCTTCTCAATTGCCTCCATGATCACCTGGAGCGGAGCCTCGTTGCTGGGCAGGCTCGGGGCGAAGCCGCCCTCATCGCCGACGGTGGTGGCGAGGCCACGGGCGTGGAGTACCTTCTTCAGACTCTGGTAGATCTCAGAGCCCCAGCGTAGACCCTCGCGGAAGCTCTCGGCCCCGACCGGCATCACCATAAACTCCTGAAAGTCGGTGGAGTTGGTGGCGTGCTGGCCGCCGTTCATAATGTTCAGCATGGGCACGGGCAACGTGTGGGCGAAGACCCCGCCGAGGTAGCGGTAGAGTGGCAGGCCGAAGGCGGCGGCAGCAGCCTTCGAGGTAGCCAGTGAAACGCCAAGGATAGCGTTAGCGCCGAGTCGTCCCTTATTGGGCGTGCCGTCAAGGGTGATCAGTTCCTGGTCGATACCGATCTGGTCGGCGGCGTCCAGACCCTCCAGCGCCTCCGCAATCGCGTTATTAACGAACTCAACCGCCTTGAGCGTGCCCTTACCGCCGTAGCGAGCCTTATCGCCATCACGCAACTCCAGAGCCTCGTGAGCGCCGGTGGAGGCACCGCTGGGCACAATCGCCCGGCCAACATCCCCGCTCTCCAGCCGTACATCTACCTCAACCGTTGGGTTCCCGCGTGAGTCAAGCACCTCACGGGCGATAATTTCTTCAATCAGCGTCGACATACTTCCTCCGATGTGACAGCCTCATACGTGGGCGACACAGCACCGCGCCGCCGCCGGCTGTCGGCGTCCGCCAGTATAGCATAGAACCCGGTTGCCCAAGGGTCAACCGGGTCCTATACACAGGGCTGTTGCAAAGATACTGCTGGCAAACGCAAAAATCATCACCCGATCGGATTCGCCGTTCTGCATGACAGTGCCATGGCCACTACTCCGAAAGTATGAGTACCAGAGGGTTTGCCAGCAGTATCTTTGCAACAGCCCTGACCAGCCCTGGCCCTATCCCGCCCCTGTAACCTCACCGTGATACACTGAGGTGTGATGATGGAGCGATGGCAAGGCAAGGCGGGTAACCCATATGCCAGAGAGACTGATCGCAGACCAGCCTGATCTCCACGCGCATATTCCCATCCAGATGCGTGACGGTCGGGATCTACAGGTGCGCCATATGCGCCGGGAAGACGCCGAGCTGCTTGAGCGCATGTTCTACCGGCTCTCGTCTGAGACGCGCTGGCGGCGCTTTTTTATGCCACTTGATAATATTGACTCTGACCAGGTGCGCCGTGAGACGGTGCGCCTGGCCACGATCCACCCGGATCGTGAGGTGGCCCTGCTGGCGACAGCCCAAGAAGGTGAGCGCGAGGAGGTTGTCGCTGTGGCCCGCTACGGGCGCGTTGGCAATGATAGCGAGTGCGCCGAGGCGTCGATTGTCGTGCGCGATGACTACCAGAGCGCCGGGCTGGGCGTCCAACTCTTTGACTTGCTTGTGCAGGTCGGGCTGGCCCGTGGCGTCCACCACGTTATTCTGCTCACTCACGCGGACAACACCGGCTTGATTGGCCTCATCCACCACCTCGGGCTGCCCTACACCGGCAAGTATGCCTCCGGCCTCTACGAGATCGATGTGCAGCTCACCGATAATGAGCCTCCGATCTTCCCCTATTGAGTGCAGGGACACATCTGCGCGGCACTGCTGCGTTCTCACCTTGAGGTACCGTTACCTATGCCCCGACGCGTACTCCTACCGCTGCTGGCTAGTGTCGCCCTTGGTGCTGCTGGCAGTATGTTTGGTGCCGCCTGGTATGTTACTACCCGCGTCAGCCCGCAGCACCGCCGCAGATACCAGGACACCTACACGTTCACGCCGTGGGAACTGGGCGTACCCTTTGAAGAGATTAGCCTGCGCAGCGCCGATGGCCTGGCCCTGACCGGCTGGTGGCTGCCGCGCCCGGAGTCACGCGGGGTGGTGATCGGCTCGCACGGCCACAGCGGCAGCAAGGACGATCTGCTCGGCGTGGGTACGAGCCTCTGGCGGGCCGGGTTGAATGTGCTGCTCTTCGACTACCGTGGCCGTGGCGACTCAGACCCCTGGCCGCATACGCTGATCAGTCGCGAGGTAGACGACCTGCTGGCGGCGGTGGCCTACGCCCGTACACGGGTAGATGCGGCCAGGATCGGTGTGGTGGGCTTCTCGATGGGCGCGGCAGTGGCGATTATGGCGGCGGCCCGCGAACCGACGATTGCCGCCTTGGTGGCCGACAGTTCCTTTACCGCCGTGGCCGATGTGGTGGCCCACGGGGTGCGCCGCACGCTGGGCATCCCACCCGCGCCCCTGGTGCGCGCCGCCGATGAGGTGCTGGCCCGCCGCCACGGATACCGCTTCACCCACGCCCGCCCCATCGACGCCGTGGGCGCAATCTCCCCACGCCCGATCATCATCGCCCACGGCGCGGATGACAGTACCGTGCCGGTGGGTCAAGCTCACCAGCTCTTTGCCGCCGCCGGTCAGCCAAAGCAACTCTGGGTGGCCGAGGGTGCCGAACACTGCGGGGGCTACTTTGTTGATCGCGAGGGCTACTGCGCACGGGTGAATGCGTTTTTTGCCAAATACCTCTCCTGACGAGTAATGATGCACTTCGATGTATTGACCCTCTTCCCCGGCATGTTCGCTGGGCCGCTGAGCGAGAGCATCCTCAAGCGGGCGCAGCAGGCCGGCCATATCAGCGTGGGCTTGTACAATATCCGCGATTGGGCCAGCGACCGCCACCATACCGCCGATGACGCGCCCTACGGCGGCGGCGCAGGCATGGTGATGAAGGCCGTCCCGCTGGCGGCGTGTATCCGGGCAGTACTCGCTTCTGATGATACGGTGACTGAGTGCCAGGGTGATACGGTGGCAGGGGAACGCAATGATATGCAGGATGTCACCCCCTCTCCCCCTCTCCCCCTCTCCCCGCCGCCCGTCATCCTGCTCTCGCCCGACGGCGAGGTGTTCAGCCAGGCTATCGCCGCCGAACTGGCTGCCGAGCCGTGGGTGATCTTGGTGTGCGGACACTACGAGGGGCTGGACGAGCGGGTGCGCGAGGCACTGATCACCCGCGAGTTGAGCATTGGCGACTATGTACTCACCGGGGGTGAACTGGCGGCGATGGTGGTGATCGATGCGGTGGCCCGCCTGGTGCCGGGGGTGATCGACGGCGAGTCGATTGCCGAGGAGAGCCACAGCGGCGGGCTGCTAGAGTATCCGCACTACACCCGCCCGGCGGTCTGGGAGGGTCGCGAGGTGCCCGCCGTACTCACCTCGGGACACCACGGCGAGGTGGCGAAGTGGCGCAGGCGCGAGCGGCTGCGCCGCACGCTAGACAGAAGGCCCGATCTGCTGGCCGGTGCCGCCGCCCAGGGTCTGCTCGACAAAAAGGATCTGGCCTACCTGGCGGAACTGGGCTGGACGCCGGGCAACCAGCAGTAAGCGCGGGCCGACACCGAAGAGGGGGCGACAAGGTGTGTGTTTTTGTGTTGAAATCGTGAAAAACTGGTGTGTTTTAACCGCCCGTCTACGCAACATTTGAACATGGGGCACCGTCGAATGGCCAGTAACGGTGATGACACTGTATCACCAATCGTCTTCGACCGAAGACGCACCATGGTAAGGAATGGAGCTATGCAACCACGACTCACTCGCAGCCCCACCGAGTCGATGATCGCCGGCATCTGTGGCGGGCTGGCCGAGTACTTCACTATCGACCCGGTGATTGTGCGTCTGATCTTTGTACTCGTCACGCTGACGAGCGGCATGGGTCTGCCGGTCTATGTGGTACTCTGGATCGTCATGCCCAAGGCAAGCACGTCAGCAGGACAGCAGAGCTTTCAGCAGCATGTCCAGCAGTTTGGCCAAGAGGCGTCGCGCTTCGGGCAGGAGTTGGGCCAGGAGGCCACCCGCATGGGCCGCGAGGTCCTGCGCCAGGGTCAGAGCCAGGGCCAGAGCCAGCAACGCAGCGGGGCATCTGGTGTCGCCACACACATCCCGCCGCCTGCTGAGTACCGGTTCGATCCGGTCACCGGCCAGCCGATCAGCCCAGAGCGATCATCTGTTGGTCAGACGTTGAACGTGAATGTACCCCCGGCGAGCCTGCCGACGACCTACGGGCCGTTCGCCCAGCCGAAGCGCGCTCGCAACTGGCGATCTCTCGGCATCATCCTCATGGGTATCGGCGGGCTGATCTTCCTGGAGCAGATCGGTATCGATATGTCGCTAGTTTTCCCCGGCCTGCTGATCGTCGCTGGCGTCTTCCTGCTGCGCCGGAACCACTAGGCGGCGATGCCGCCCCCCAACCCACAAGAGAATAAACGCAATACCGCAGAAGTAACGCTGTGAGGCGTTCTGTCATTCTGAGCGAAGCGAAGAATGACAGCGTTACTTATGCTCTATTGCGAATAAACATCGAGGTTGCCAGATTCGTCGGCAACCTCGATGTTTAGGTTGAGCGGCAACCACGCGACGTTGCACCAGCGTAGATATGTGGGCTATCTGATACACAGTTTATACTATTATATAGCCTGAGAATACCTTTATCGCAGGAGTATATTTTATGACTGAGTCTGACGCAGGGCTGCGTATCGCCGAGTTACGCGCAATCCTCCGCGAGCATAACTACCGCTACTATGTGCTTGATGAGCCGAGCGTCAGTGACGCCGAGTACGACGCGCTGATGCGCGAACTACGCGGCCTGGAGGCGGATCACCCCGACCTGCTCACGCCCGACTCGCCGACCCAGCGGGTTGGCGCACCGGTCTCTAGCCAGTTCGCCAAGGTGCGCCACCCCCAGCAGATGCTCTCACTAGGCAACGCCTTTGACGAAGACGACCTGCGGGCCTGGCGCGAGCGCGTGCTGAAGATCCTCGGCGCGGACGCGCCCCTGGCCTATGTGGTCGAGCCCAAGATCGACGGCCTGGCCATCGCCCTGACCTACCGCGAGGGCCGCCTGACCATCGGGGCCACCCGTGGCGACGGCGAGGTGGGTGAGGATGTGACCGCGAACCTGCGCACGGTGGGCGGGGTGCCCCTGGCCCTGCGGGCGATTGTAGATGTGCGATTGCAGATTGCAGATGTGGACAATCAGCAATCTACAATCAGCAATCTGCAATCACCACTCCCCCAGAGCATCGAGGTGCGCGGCGAGGTGTACATGCGGATCGCCGACTTCGAGGCGCTCAATGCGGGACTGGCCGCCGCTGGCGAGAAGGTTTTTGCCAATGCGCGTAACTCGGCTGCTGGCAGCCTGCGTCAGAAGGATCCGGCCCTCACGGCCGCCCGCCCGCTGCGCTTTTTCGCCTACCAGGTTGGCCCGCTGGAGGGCGCGGAACTGACCAGCCAGTGGCAGGCGCTGGCCTACCTGCGCGCCCTGGGATTCCCGGTCAACCGCGACGCCCGCCGCTTCGCTGATTTTGACGCGGTGCTGGTCTACTGCCGCGAGTGGATGGCTCGTCGCGATGGGTTGGAGTACGAGGCCGACGGGATCGTGGTCAAGATCGACGATTTCGGCCAGCAGCGCGAGCTTGGCGTGGTCGGTCGTGACCCGCGCTGGGCGATTGCCTACAAGTTCCCGGCTCGCGAGGCCACCACGCGCCTGCTCAACATTTCGGTCAACGTCGGGCGCACCGGCGTGATTACGCCTGGTGCCGAGCTTGAGCCGGTGGTCATCGGTGGGGTGACGGTGCGCAACGCCAGCTTGCACAACGCCGACTATATCGCTGAGCGCGACATCCGCATCGGCGACTATGTGACGGTGAAGCGGGCTGGCGATGTGATCCCCTATGTGATCGGCCCGGTGCGGAGTCGGCGCGACGGCAGCGAGCAGCCTTGGATCTTCCCGGCGCGCTGCCCAGCCTGCGACACGCCCCTGGAGCGGGTGGAGGGCGAAGCGGCCTGGCGCTGCCCGAACTTCGGCATCTGTCCGGCCCAACTGGTGCGCCGAGTCGAGCATTTCGTGGGTCGGGGCGCCCTCGACATCGTCGGTATTGGCGAGCGTCAGGCCGAGTTGTTCGTGAGCAGCGGCCTGATTGCCGATGTGGCTGATCTCTACATGTTAAAGGCCGAGCAGTTCACGGACATGGAGGGATTCGGTGCGAAGAAGATCGCCAACCTGCTCGCCGCGATTGCGGAGTCGAAGTCGCGTCCGCTCGACCGGCTGCTGGTTGGGCTGGGCATCCGCTTTGTGGGCAGCGTGGCCGCCCAGTATCTGGCCCGCCATTTCGGCGACGTGGACGCGATTATTGCCGCGAGCCAGGCCGACCTGGAGGTGATCGACGGCGTCGGCCCGGTGGTCGCGGTTAGCGTGGTGGACTTTTTTCAGCACGCGCAGAACCGCGCCCTGGTGGAGAAGCTACGCGCCGCCGGGCTGACCCTCAGCGGTGGCGCCCTGCGTGAGCGACGGGGCGACGGGTTGGCAGGCAAGACCTTCGTCCTCACCGGCACCCTGCCCACGCTCAGCCGCGAGCAGGCCACCGAGCTGATCGTCGCCCACGGCGGCAAGGTCAGCGAGAGCGTGAGCAAGAAGACCAGTTACGTGGTGGCCGGGGCCAGCGC
>CAIRFY010000442.1 GCA_903877945.1 uncultured Oscillochloris sp.
CGGGGGGGGATAATGCGTTGTTCCCCCCCGCTTGCGGGGGGGCTAGGGGGGGTGATCGGCGAGAGCCTTTCTGCGAAGATATTTACAACTGTAGTACTAGCAGATACGATCTGTATCTGCGCGAATGATCGTCCCGGCGTCAATCTGGCCTGCACCGAGAGCATCGGTAAGCAGGCCGGGGTGCGTGCCGATGAGGCGCACCTCCAGGCCGGGGATGGCGGAGACGAGTCGCCACATCAGGTCGAGCTTACTGCGCATCCCGCCCGTCACATCCACTGCGTGGGATGCGCCTGCGCCGTGGAGTACCGCATCGAGGTTGGCTGCCGTAATCAGCGGGATGCGCTCGGCATACGGGTCTGTCCGTGGGTCAGCGGTATAGACGGCGTCCTCACCAACAAGGATGATCCGCGATGGGCGCATGCTGGTGGCAAGAACCAGGTGGGCCAGGAGTTGCTCGGTGGAGATGATCGCACTGCCCTGCTGGCTATCGAAGGCCACATCGCCGTGGATCACCGGGATGAGCCCGTAGGTGAGGGCAGCAGCGACGGATGCGGTATCCCAGGCGACGACCTGGCTGGCGGTACTGCGCAGGGCAGATGAGGGCTGAATCTCGATGGCGGGCACCCCAGCGGCGAGCAAGGCGTCCACCACAATCCGGTTGAGGCGCAGGGCGGCCCCAGCGGTAAGGGCGAAGCCCATCCAATCGGCGTCGGAGGCTAGGCCGTGGTGTACACCATACTTAGCGGCATAGTGGTGGCCAAAGGATCCGCTGCCGTGGCCGATCAGCAGCCGCAAGGCGGGGTTGGCGACACGGGCCTGAGCGATCTCTGCGGCCAGCCGTGTAATTACGGGCAGATCGGCAGCATCGCGCCCAGCCTTATCGGTGATCACGGAGCCGCCGAGCTTGATGAACGTGTACATAGAGGGATAGGGGACGGGGGACAGGGAACGGATCACGCTCAAGTTTGAACGAGTGCGTGCCTGTTCCCTACGCCCTCGTTATTTCGGAAAGAGCAGCAGCACAGCGAGGACGGCGACGCCCCAAATGACGACGCTACTGGCCAGGGGCATATCCGTGAGGAGCAGTTCGTCGGGCGAGCCACCTTCGCCACGAATGTAGATCAGATAGAGATAGCGAAAGATCGCATAGATCACAAAGGGGATCGTCGCCATCAGCATCGGGTAGGGCTTCTGGGGGGCCACGGGGGCCAGGAAGGCCGTGATGCTGTAGGCCATAATAATGCTCGCCGTGACGATAGACATCATCTGGTCGAGCATGGGCAGCGAGTACTCCTGGAGGATGCGCCGGTGTTCACCGGCCCCACCTTCAAGCAGCACTAGCTCGTGGCGACGCTTGCCAATGCCCAGGAAGAGAGCGAGGAGCAACATGCAGAGCAGCAGCCAGGGCGTGATCAACACATGGATCACCACCCCGCCACCGATTGCCCGCAGCACAAAGCCCGTCGCCAGAACGAGGATGTCAAGCAGGACGACATTTTTCAGCCAGTAGGTGTAGAGGAAGCCCTGGACAACGATGTAGGTAACGAGTACACCGAGGAAGTGTAGGCGCGGGTCAAGCGCAACAGCCGACGGAATCACCGCGATGATCAGGATGGTGGCGGCGACGATCCCGACGGTTGGGCTCAGCCGACCGGAGGCGAAGGGCCGGTTGCGCTTCTTCGGATGAGCGCGATCCTTCTCGATATCCACAAGGTCGTTCACCAGGTAGATCGCGCTCGCGGCCATACAGAAGGCGGCGAACGCCCCGGTTACTTTGAGCAGAGGCCAGGGGTTTAGCCAGAACTGCCACAGTCGTTGCTCAGAGAAGGCCAGGGCGGCGAAGACGAAGACGTTCTTCACCCACTGGCGCGGGCGCATGGCCCGCAGAAGTTCAGCAAACATATGCGGTTGCGCTACAGCAACTGCCGCGCCGACGGGGCGATCTGTCGAGAGATTGCTCATGATTTCCTGCTGAGTGGGTACTACAAAGCCGTTAGATTGTACCCGAGCCATCTAGAGGCGTCAATGAGAGTGGGCGATGTATGATACATCACGTGCCGCTTGACAGAGCGGCCTGTCGGGCGTAGATTCTAGCACTATGCAAGAACTCCTGATTGCGACCCACAACCCCGGCAAGCTACGCGAGTTCGCCGCGATGTTCGATGGCCTTGGCCTGGCCCTGCGTACCCTCGACGACCTTGGCATCAGCGAGGATGTGGAGGAAACGGGGGCGACCTTTGAGGAGAACGCCCGCTTGAAGGCTGAGGGCTACCTGGCCCTCAGTGGCATGCCTACCCTGGCCGACGATAGCGGGCTGGAGGTGGCCGCCCTCCACGGTGCCCCCGGCGTCTACTCGGCGCGCTACGGTGGGGTGAAGGGCGTGGCCCAGTTGCAGTACCTGCTTGATCAGATGCAGGATGTACCCTGGCACCAGCGCCTGGCCCGCTTCGTCTGTGTGATCGCTCTGGCTCGTCCTGGCCAGCCCACCCAGATCGTCCAGGGCACCTTATCCGGCGTGATCGAGTTGGCCCCACGCGGATCTGGTGGCTTTGGCTACGATCCGCTGTTCTATGTGCTGGATTATGATCAGACCCTGGCCGAACTGCCGATTGAGACGAAGAACCAGATCAGCCACCGCGCCGAGGCAGCGCGGGCGGCACGGGCAATTTTGGAACAGGGGTGGTGACGGGATGTGTGAATACGTTGGGCCGTCAAGAACCTCTGAGGTTTTGGATGTATAATGACTGCTGATCTCACTGTTACTACCACGTCCACCAGTTACCCCGTCGTTGTTCAGGCCGGTGCCCTGGCGAGCCTGCCTACGCGACTGGAGGCGCTTGGCCTACGCGGCGCCCTCTGGCTGGTCTGCGATGGGGCCGTGGAGACGCTCTACGCCGCGCCCGTGGCCGAGCGCCTGCGCGGGGCTGGCTTTGTTGTCCATACTTACAGCGTGCCCCCCGGCGACGCCAGCAAGAGCTCGGCTCGGCTCAGTGATCTGCACACCTGGATGATCGCTGACGGCGTCGAGCGTCGTGATGCTGTCCTGGCCCTCGGCGGTGGCGTGGTGGGCGACTTGGCCGGGTTCGCGGCGGCGACGATCTTGCGTGGGATCGCGGTGGTGCAGATGCCCACCACGCTCCTGTCGATGGTGGACGCGGCTGTTGGCGGCAAGACCGGTATCAACCACGCGCTAGGCAAAAACCTGATTGGCGCGTTCCACCAGCCGCGCCTGGTGCTGGCCGACACCGATACCCTGTCCAGCCTACCACCACACGCCTTGCGCGAGGGTTGGGCCGAGGTGATCAAGCACGGGGTCATCCGCGACGCTGGGTTGTTTGTGGAGCTTGAGCGGATCGCCGAGGCCCGTGGCTGGGATAACGCACGTCCTGGCGGCCTGTGGGATGCCGCCGACGCCGCGCTGACGGCGACCCTCAGTGGGCTCATCCGCCGCGCCGTGGCCGTCAAGGTCGAGGTGGTCAGCATTGATGAGTTTGAGCGTGGCGAGCGGATTACCCTCAACTACGGGCACACCATCGGCCACGCCGTTGAGCAACTCTCGCACTACGGCCTGCTGCACGGCGAGGCTGTGGCCGTGGGCATGCACGCCGAGGCCCGCATCGCCCAGCTTATGGGCATGTGCGACGGCGATCTGGTTGAGCGTCAGGCCGCCCTGATCCACGCCTACGGTCTGCGCACCGCCCTGCCCGCCTATGATGTGGACGCCATCCTGGCCCTGACGATGCGTGACAAGAAGGTGCAGGCCAAGAAGATCCGCTGGGTGCTGCCCGCAGCTATTGGCACCGTGCAGGTGCGCGACGATGTGCCCGAGGAGTTGCTGCGCCGGGCGTTGCAGGCGTAGTCCCCGTCGAGGGCGGCTGATGGTATACTGCCTGCGGTAGAGTCACCTGGGGCTGCTCCCCAGACCCACTTTTGTTGGGTTTGGGGAGCAGCCCCAGGTGACGCTACCGCAGGCAGTATACCATTAGCCGCCCTCGACGGGGACTACGCCTGCAACGCCCGGCGCAGCAACTCCTCGGGCACATCGTCGCGCACCTGCACGGTGCCAATAGCTGCGGGCAGCACCCAGCGGATCTTCTTGGCCTGCACCTTC
>CAIRFY010000443.1 GCA_903877945.1 uncultured Oscillochloris sp.
AACGTCTCGATCAGATCCTGGCGCTCGGCGAAGGTGTAGTCCGGCGAGTAGCCGGTATTATCGGCGAGGTGGCCGGGATCCTCGATGGAGCGCACAAAATTACGCACCTCCTGCGTCACGCCAGGGCGCAGGTCGAGAACCGTGTCGATGGTGGCGCGTGTCTCAAGCATCAGGGCGTCGAGATCAGGCGTGCGGACGATCACGTCCGGGCGGCGGGTGAACGTAACCCGTGGATAGTTCTGATGCCCAACCTGAGAACCGATCTCGGCGCGCATCAGACCGCGCACGACGATCCCGCTCACGCCGCCGGGGAGCATGCCAGACTGCTCAATCCGCACAATCACGCCCACGTCAAAAATCTGGTTGCGCAGAGGCACCGATTCGTCGGCGTCGAGACGGCGGGCCACCAGCAGCAGCAGCCGGTCGGCCTTCAGGGCCGCCTCAACCACCGGGAGCATCATATCCTCAAGGCTCAGACTGATCACCGTATGGGGGAAGACCACCACGCCGTCGAGAGCGAGCAGCGGCAGGGTCTGGGGGCTATCGAGGGCTGGCTGATTGTGAATGGGCTCACTCATAGTGTGTTGCTCCGTTCATTGAAAGCAGAATGATAATTCTGCGTTAAAAATATTATAGAACTGTTATCCCAGCGTGTGATACTCCGCAGGGGCTAAAATACTTTTCGAATAAGCTGATCTTGCGCCGATCTTGCCCCCTCACCCCCTGCCCCTCTCCCTCACGGGGAGAGGGGGCTGGGGGGTGAGGGCTGACCGGCGACAACCAGTGGCCGGTGGCACTCAAGGATGTGCGTGCGAATCACCGGCGGTGTTCATATGAACGTATGTACTTCGTAAGGCAATTATACCCGTATGAGGACGCCACATGCAAGGGCTAAAGCCTGGAGAGAAATCCGCCTCACCGCTCGGCTAACGCATGGCGGCGTGCGGCGGGTTTAATCGATCCCTGCTATACGTTTTGCACCATCGCGATAGCGCCGCAGGCTCGGCGTCGTCAGGGCCACCGCGCCGGTCATCACGGCGCAGGCCAGGCCGCCGAGGGCCACCGAGATCGGCCCGCCGAGCATGCGTGCGGCGATGCCCGCCTCGATCTCGCCCAACTGCGGCCCACCGGCGAAGAAGAGCATGTTCACCGAAACCATGCGCCCGCGTAACTCGTCGGGTGTCTCTAGGTTGCGGATGGTGCCACGAATCACCATGCTCACCGTGTCGGACGCCCCGGTGAGGGCCAGCATAAGCAGCGAGAGCCAGAACACGCTCGACATGCCAAAGAGCATCGTTGCCATACCGTAGGCCACGACCGCAACCAGCAGCAGTCGGCCCTGGCGTTTCCCAACCCCATACATCGAGCAGAAAATACTGGCTACCACCGCGCCAACCGAGGGTGCGGCGAAGAGCAGGCCCATGCCCTGCGGCCCAACGGCCAGAATATCGTTGGCGAAGAGCGGCAGCATGGTGGTCGCTGAGCTAAAGAAGGTCGCCAGGAAATCGAGCAGCATCGTGCTAAGGATCAGCGAGTTGCCGCGCACAAAGCGCAACCCCTCGATGGCCGCGCCCAGACTCACATTCCGCCGCTCGCCCTGCACCGGGTAGGCCCGCATCAGCAGCAGCGCAACGATGATCACCCCAAAGGTCACGGCGTCGATCCAGTAGACCGCACCGACCCCAGCGGCGGCGATGATCACACCACCCAGCGATGGGCCGAGGACGGTGGCCAACTGCATCGCGGTAATATTTAGGCTGAGGGCACCGGCCAGATGCTCACGTGGAACCAGTGAGGGAATGATCGCCTGGCGTGCAGGTAGGCCCAGGGTGTTGGCCGCCGCCGCAACCGCTGTCACCGCATAGACCACCCACAGCGAGGCTACGCCGACGGTGCTAGTGGATGCTAGGGCCAACGAGCAGAGCAGCATTGCGATCTGTGAGCCGATCATCAGCCGCCGCCGATCCAGCGCATCGGCCAGGACGCCGCTGCCCAGCGCGAGCAGCATCAAGGGCACCAGTCGCGCCGCACCGATCAGCCCAAGCGCCAACGGGTCGTGAGTCAGGGCGTAGATCTGCCAGGCCACGGCGGTGCGGCTCATCTCGGTGCCAGCCATCGAGACCATATTTCCGAACCAGAGGAGGGTGAAGTCGCGTGAGCGCAGGGCGGCCAGGGGTGCGGTCGGAGCTGCCATGAACGTGTTTGACTCACCTATATAGTGCGGTGTCGCCCGCACAGTGTAATGTATACGTTACTGCCTTGATTATAGTGTATATTGGAAATCAAGATTTCCCCATCATCGCAGGGCATGTGCAAAGTCACCCTCCGGCCCTCACCCCCTGCCCCTCTCCCTCACGGGGAGAGGGGAGATTCCGCAGCAGGATGCCTTCGACTCCCCCTCTCCCGCTCAGGGAGA
>CAIRFY010000444.1 GCA_903877945.1 uncultured Oscillochloris sp.
CCCCTTGTCCCCTTGTCCCCTTGTCCCCTTGTCCCCGCGTCCCCTTGTCCCCGCGTCCCCTTGTCCCCGCGTCCCCGCGTCCCCGCGACACCGCATCCCCGCATCCCCGCGTCACCGCGTCCCCGCATCCCCGCGTCCCCGCATCCCCGCGTCACCTTGTCCCCGCGTCCCCGCGTCCCCGCGTCCCCGCGTCCCCGCGTCCCCGCGTCCCCGCGTCCCCGCGTCCCCGCGTCCCCGCGTCACCCCCGCCGCAGCGTGATAATCGTCGCCTCGGGCGGGCAGCCCAGCCGCAGCGGGATGCCACCAAGGCCCCGGCTCACATAGACCTGGGTATCTCCCACGTAGTCCAGGCCCACCGGGTAGCGCCAGCCGTGGCGCGGCAGGGCAAAGGAGCCCATCCAGGGCAGGCGCATGTGTCCGCCGTGGGTGTGTCCCGAGAGTTGCAGGTTGACGCCGTGGGTCGCCGCCTCGTCGGCCATGTCCGGCACGTGGCAGAGCAACACGGTAAATCCGTCGGCGGGGGTGCCCTTGAGCGCCGCCGCCAGATCTACCTCGCCCTCCCAGACATCATCCACACCGGCCACGGTCAACTCGGCACCACGCCAGTGCAGGCGGCGCTGGGTGTTCATCAGGAACTCCACGCCCAGCGGGCGCAGGGCGGCGATCATCTCCGGCAGGCCCTCCCAGTGATCATGGTTGCCCGCGACCGCGTAGATGCCCAGGGGCGCCCGCAGCGGGGCCAGCAGCCCCGGCAAGTCGGCGATATTCCTGTGGTAGCTCACCAGGTCGCCGGTGAGGGCGAGGATGTCCGGGGCCTCGGCGACCATCTGGGCCACCGCCCAGCGCGTATTCTCGGCGGCGAAGCGGTGCCCCAGGTGCAGGTCGCTCAGTTGGCCGATGCGTAGTCCATCCAGAGCGGTGGGCAGGCTGGCAAAGCGCAGGTCAATCCGCTCCAGGCGCGGGTGGCTCGGCTCGTAGAGCGTGGCGTAGGCCGCGCTGACCAGCCCCGCCGCGCCGAGGGCCGTCGCCGCCTGCCGTCCGCCCCGTACCAGGGACAGCGCCGCCAACCCGGCGACCCCCGCGCTCACCCCCAGCCAGCGCGGCGCATAGCGCACCCGCCCCGGCGTCGGCGCGAAGGCGCTCCCATGGCGATCTTTCTTTATAAGTGAGGTATGAGCCATCGTTAGGGTACTCCTTTTGGTGAAGATAGCGTGCATTATCAGTATAGTGGGGACGAGGCATCGCTACCTGATGATTTCGTTACAACCCAGTTTGACAGTTTGCCGCCGAACAGCCCTCACCCCCGGCCCCTGGCTGGGGGGTGAGGGCCGCCCGGCGATCACGTGACGATTGCAACAGCCCTGCCGTCCGCCCTGAGATGCTATAATGCTCGGCATTGGCTACCTCCTCCCAAACCTCCCCTGTGCAGCTATGGATTTCTCCTATACCGCCATCTCCGACCCGGTCGCCTTCGAGGAGCGGCTGCGCGGCGTCCCTGAGACGCCCGGCGTCTATCTCTGGAAGGGCGTCGGCGGCACGCTGCTCTACGTCGGCAAGAGCAAGAAGCTGCGCGACCGCATGCGCTCCTATTTCGGCTCGCCCAAGGGTCTGAGCGGAAAAACCCGTCGTCTGGTCAGCCATATCGCCGACTTCGATATTATCATCACCCAGAGCGAGCTTGAAGCCCTGCTGCTTGAGATGAATCTGATCAAGCAGCATCGTCCGCTCTATAATATTCTGCTCAAGGATGATAAGTCATACCCTTTTATCAAGGTGACGGTGCAGGATGAGTGGCCACGGGTCTTCTCCACCCGCAGCGTAGCCGAGGACGGGGCGCGCTACTTCGGCCCCTACGCCAGCGCTGGCTCGGTCTATACGACCCTCGACCTGCTCAATCGGCTCTTCGCCTTTCGCCCCTCGTCCAACTGCTCCGACAGTTGGTTCAACGAGCATCGGCGCAAGGGCCGCCCCTGCACGTACTATCAGATGCGTCGCTGTCTCGGCCCCTGCGTGCCCGGCCTGGTGACGCCGGATGACTACCGCCAGGCCATCGACTCGGTTTGCCGCTTTCTGGAGGGCAAGACCGACCAGATTGTGCGTGACCTCCGTCGCCAGATGGAGCAGACCGCCGAGGATCTGAACTTCGAGCGTGCCGCCATCCTGCGCGACCGGATCATCGCGATTGAGAAGATCATGGAGCGCCAGCAGGTGCTGCGCACGGTGGACACCGACCAGGATGTGATCGCCTTTGCCCGTGAGGAGGGCAGCGCGGTGGTGCAGGTGCTCTTTATCCGTGGCGGCAAGCTGGTCAACGCCGAGCCATTCACCCTCCAAGGCACCGAGGACGAGAGCGACTCGGCCCTGCTCGGCTCCTTCCTGACCCAGTTCTACACTAACGCGCCAAACATCCCACCCAACCTGCTGCTCGCCGACCACATCGAGGAGCCGCTGATCATCGCCGCGTGGCTGGCCCAGAAGAGTGGCCATAAGGTCGAGATCGGCGTACCCCGGCGCGGCGAGAAGAAGCAGTTGGTTGAACTGGCCGCGCAGAACGCCCAGCAGAAGCTCCAGGAGCTGCGCGCCCAGTGGCTCAACTCCGAACAGCGCGCCGTCGCTGGGCTGTCCGAACTGCGTGACCTGCTGGGGCTGCCTGATATGCCCCGGCGTATCGAGTGCTACGACATCTCCAACACCCAGGGCACGCAGAGCGTAGCCAGTATGGTTGTCTTTGAGCGTGGCGAGCCGAAGGTGAGTGCCTACCGCCGCTTTAAGATCAAGACCGTCGAAGGGGCCAACGACGTGGCCTCCATCCACGAGGTGATCACCCGCCGGTTTAAGCGTGCCGCTGAGAAACTGGGGGACAGGGGGCAGGGGGCAGAGGAATTCGAGGGTACTGATACTGACACCTCAGCCCTCAGCCCTCAGCCCTCAGCCCTTAACAAATGGGCCGACCTGCCCGACCTCGTGCTGATCGACGGCGGGCGTGGCCAGCTCAACGCGGCCCTCGCCGCCCTGCGCGCCCTCACGTTTGAGCATATCCCGGTGGTAGGTGTGGCCAAAGGCGTTGAGCGCAAGCGCTTCGACCTGGTGCGCCCCGACCACGAGGATCTGATCGTCCTGGCCCGCGACAGCAAGGCTCTGGGCCTGGTGCAGCGCATTGATGAAGAGGCCCACCGCTTCGCGATCACCTACCACCGCAAGCTGCGCAGCAAGGCCGCCTTCGCCTCGCCGCTTGAGGAGATCGCGGGCATTGGGCCGAAGCGCAAGAAGGCGTTGCTCAAGGCGTTTGGCTCCCTCGACGGCATCCGCAAGGCCAGCGTTGAGGAACTGGCCGCCGTGCCGGGCATGACCAAGAAGGCTGCGGAGGAACTGAAGGGACTGCTATAGTCAGATGAGGTTTTGGATCATCTCGGTGAGCCGCCGTAGGTTGACCGGCTTGGTCATATACTCGTTCGCACCAGCCTCCAGACAACGATCCCGGTCACCGGGCATGGCCAGGGCGGTCAGCGCGATGATCGGCGTGGCTGCACTGGCGGGCCTCGCCCGTAAGCGGCGGATCGCCTCCAGCCCATCCATCTCTGGCATCTGGATGTCCATCAGGATCAGCAGCGGCAGTTCCTCAGCGACCCGATCCAGAGCCTCTTGGCCGGTGCGGGCGAAGACCACATCAAACCCCTTGGCGTGCAGATAATCCACCATCGCCTGGATGTTACCTTCGTTATCTTCGACCAGCAGAACTCGCTGGCCGGATGGCCCAGGCTTAGGTTCCGGCATCACGTGTGCCTGCTGCCCGTCCTCACCAACCAGCGCCGCGCGCACGGACTCTCGCAAGGGGGGATTCGTGGGTTCCGCGCCCACCGTGTGCGAGACGCGGTAGGGTAGCGTGATGGTGAAGCAACTTCCCTGACCGAGCGTACTCTCCACCGTCACGCTGCCACCGTGCAGATTGGCGAGGCGGCGCACGAGCGCCAGCCCCAGCCCGGTGCCTTCGTACTGACGGCTCAAGCTCGAATCGAGCTGCATAAAGGGCTGGAATAAGCGGGGCATATCGTCGGGCACGATCCCGATGCCGGTGTCTTGCACCATAAAGCGGATCACATTCATCGCCGTGTCGATAGTCACATTCAGGCTCACCTGGCCCTTGGCCGGGGTGAACTTGACGGCGTTGCTCAGCAGGTTGACCAGCATCTGCTTCAGCCGCTTCGGGTCAACCTCCATCTCGGCTATCTGGTCATTCATCTGGAATGTGAGACGGAGCGACTTTTTGATCGCCATCTCCCTGACAAACATCAGGCTCGCCTGGCACACATCGGCGACCGATACGAGGTCAATCTGAAGATCGAGCCGTCCGGCCTCCACTTTCGAGAGATCGAGGATGTCATTGATCAACATAAGCAGGTGGTGACCACTGGACATGATCGAGGTGAGCGACTGCCGCTGGTGCTGGCTGAGTGGGCCGTGGATTTCTTCGAGCAGCCCTTCGCTCAGGCCCAGGACTGCGTTGAGCGGTGTGCGCAGTTCATGACTCATGTTCGCCAGGAATTCGTCCTTGGTTCGCGCTGCCCGTGCGAGTTCGCTATTGGCGCGGCGCAATGTTTCCTCGGCTTTTTTGCACTCGGTGTTATCGACCAGCGTTGAGCGGCTCATGACGTAATTGCCCTGCTGATCATAAATGGCGGTCGCATCAATCAGGGTGTGAAATGTCGTCCCGTCCTTGCGGATACACTCAAATTCAAGGCCGCGCATCGAGCCGCGTTGCTTGAACAGCGCGTACTCCGCTTGGAAGGCAGCCCGGCTCTGCTGCGTAATAAAATCGGTGAAGGGCCGACCGAGCATCTCATCGTGAGCGTAACCCAGCCATGTCAACTCGGTCTGGTTGACCATACTCAGCGTGCCGTCGCCATCCAGCGAATGATAGCCGTTCGGGGCGTTATCGTAGAGATCCTGCACTTCAGCAGTACGCTGGCGAACCCGATCCTCCAACGTGCGGTTGAGGTCGAACAACTCTTGCTGTGCCATTTTGAGATCATGGATGTCGGTGGAGTTGACCAGCACAAAGATGACACGGCCGGTTTCATCGTGGATCGGCTGCATTGAGGTGTGATACCAGCGGGGTTCACCAAAAATCGCGCCTTGCCATTCCGAGATCACCTTGCGATCTTGGATGACGACCTGGCGTAGCCGTTCTAATTGGCTCGTTGCGGCACCGTGCGGGAATACGTCATAGAGCGTTTTACCTATGATATCGTCTGGTGTACACGCGAAGAGGCGCGCCGCCACTTCGTTGATGTACAAAAACCGGCCATCGGGATCAATGGCGTGGATCGCACTATCCAGACTCTCCATCAGCCCGCGATACCTTTCCTCGCTACGCCGCAGGGCAATCTCGGCCTGTTTATATCCGGTAACATCCTGTACGATCCCCATGGCGCTGATTGGTTGCTGCTGCTGATCAACGGTGATCTTCGCCATAACGTGAATCCAGCGCACCTCATCGTGTACCAAGATTCGATAATCGACAACGAATGGCGCACCATGCAGGGCTGCCATCCAGGTGGATTGGATATATTCACGGTCGTCAGGGTGAACTATGGACATCAAATCATGCACCGTATGCATGCCTGCAATCCACGCTATCAGAGTCGAACCTCCTGCCGAGGCCGTAAAACTGCCCGTCTGGAGGTCTGCTGTCCAACTCGCCAAATTAGCAATCGTCTGGGAATCGGACAGGATCTGCGTACTTCGGTGCAGTGCCTCTTCGGTACGCAGGTACACGACGATATTACCGATCTCCGTGGCGATAGTTTCAAGTGCGTGACGGGCAAACTCGGACACGTGCGTCTGCGTATGTGATCCGACATTGATGGCACCGAGGATACGCCCTTGGTAGCGAATAGGAATTGAGATGATAGTACGCACTCCTTCTTGCTGAAGGTGCGGCACCGCCTGTATGTCATCGGTGTTGAAATACAGTGGTTTACCCTTAAAGAGCATGCGTACATTCGGCGAATCAACCGTGTAGCGTGACGCTGCCTGGACAAACGTTGCGCCCAGCCCTTGCTGATAGACCAGTTCGATCACCTGCCGATCCTCGTCAAAGATGTAGATCCCACCGCAGTCCATGCCCGAGACGCGCAGCGCAATATCAACACACAAGGGCCACGCCGCCTGAGATGAACTGACGGTACCAATAACGCGGGCCAGATCCCGCTGGGCATACACCACCAGTTCCGTATATTTTCGCTCGGTGATGTCGTGGATAATCAGAAAAAGCACCGATTTTTCCTGAACAGAGATCGGAGATGAATAGATCTCCACGATCCGCTCGGTCTCGTCAGCATGTTTATGTGAAAAAATACCATGACCTCGATCCTCACTCATCATTTTTTTGTACTCTGCCGCAACCTGTTTTGACGATAATGTATTCATGTGTTCAATGTTCATGGTACAGAGAGTTGCTTTGCTATATCCATAGAAATGCTCAGCGGAGTGATTGGCATCAAGGATCATGCCCGTTTGCGGATCGATCTGAAGCATGACAGCGCCGTGATATTCAAACATCAGATGAAAGCGCGCTTCGCTGGCCTGGAGCGCATCCATCGCCCTGCTATGCTGACGATAGTAGCGGAGATCCTGCGACCGCCAGACCAACACCAGTCCGGCACAGATCGCCACGATTTCAAACTGACGATAGGAAAGGTAGCCGAACTCCACAATACAAAGCACTAGTAGAACACACACCCATGCGAGGATCACGTAGGATCGCTTCTCTCGCGTATCGTCACTGCTCATGGAATATTGCTCCCTACAGCGAAGGTTCTAGTGGCAATATAGCAATCCTCTTGGGGTTGTTGTGTGGAGTCAAGGCTTTAGCCGGATAAGGCCGCCTAAAGGCTCGACTCCTCTTCACAACCCGGATAGGATTGCTATAGCGCTGAGCGAAGCGTCCCGACCGGGATTCTTCGCTTCGCTCAGAATGACAGGACGCTTCACAGCGTTACTTCTGCGGTATGACGTTACTTTATATCGACCAACTCAACCTCAAAGATCAGGGTCGCGTTGGGCGGGATCACGCCGCCCGCCCCGCCCGCACCGTAGGCCAGGTTCGGTGGGATGATCAGCTTGGCCTTGCCGCCCTTGCGCATCAGAGCGATCCCCTCATCCCAGCCAGGGATGACCATGCCCCGTCCGAGGGCAAAATCGATGGGCTGGCCTCGATCATAGGAACTGTCAAAGATGGTGCCGTTCTCAAGAGTGCCTTTGTAGTGAACAGATACCATATCCCCAACCTTCGGGGCGGCACCTGTGCCGGGCGTGATCTCAACGTACTTCAGTCCGCTGGCAGTGGTCACAACGGTCTCCTGACTATCGGTGCTGGTGGTGGGGACGGCGGTCGCGGTGGCAGCGGTCGTGCTGGTGGTGGGGACGGCGGTCGCGGTGGCAGCGGTCGTGCTGACAGCCGGGGTCGCGCCGCACGCAGACAGGGCTCCCGCTAGGGCTAATCCGATCAGACCAGCGGGGATACGAAAGGGGGGCATAGTTCTCCTGATGTGTACATGGTTGCCGGGACGCTCCGTTTCGCTCAGCGTGACCGCGTCACGTCTGCGCTACTGCGTTCGTCCCTCTTCCCATGCTACCACGGGAGAACTCGACGTGAGTTAGGTGGACACTCTGAGACGACGGGCTCTCACGACCGCATGGCATCACGAAAGATCTTACTTTAGGCGAGCGCACAGATGGCACCACGCTATCAGTTCGCCCGTCACGGGCAAAAATCGGTCATTCTCGATGAGTTTGTTGCCGCCACCTGGAATACTGCTGGCCTCTGCCTGACCGCGCGCGTTGCGCCGTGCTGCCCGTACGTGGCAGCACCTTCGTGGGCAGCAGCGCGCGTTGCCCCAGAGGCACGGGCAATCGCGTGCTATAATCCAGCCGCCACGTGTACCAACGCAAGAAGGAGATCCCCGTGCCACAGGCGCTGATGCTGCTCAGCGGCGGCCTGGACTCTGTCTCGGCCCTGGCGTGGGCCATCGTGTCGTTCGACTACGGCCAGCGCTACTACGGCCTCTCCGCCGAGTTCGGGCTCATCCCCGGCGATCAACGCATCCCACACTACGACCGCACGATGGACTCTGAGCAGGCCGACGCGCTACGCCCCCAGGTGAAGGAGGCGTTTGCCACGCTGATGGGGCAGGGCTACGCTCAGATCTGCCTGGGTGTGAGCGACCGCTATCTGCGGGCGATGGATGGATGGGAGACGCTTGTCCCTGCGGATGTAGATGTGAGGGTAACTGACGGGCCAATGGGGACGAAGCTCGGCCAGTTACGGGCCTGGTTGGAAGGTCGAGTATGGATGCCAGCGGATCGCCCGGCCCACGTGGCTGCGCCCGTCGCGCCACGCGGGAAGGTGATGCTCAGCGGCGTTCTGCTTCACATGACCCGCGAGGACGTTTTTGTGCGTGCCCGCGCCGCGCTGGCGAACGATGATGCTGGTGCGAGACGTTACCGTGACTGGTATGTGCTGGTGGATGATCAGCGCGTGGCCGCAAAATGGCTGGCTGGCGTGATCAGCGGTCTGCCAACGTCGCGGTTCGATGCGGCCAATGCCCGACGTGCCCTGTTGGCGCTGGGCGTTGATGTAGAGCGGGAAATTTGAGCAGTAAGACAAGACGACACCGGGAAGCATTAGCCTCCCGGTGTCGTCTTGTCTTACGGCTATCCTACGCCGTCGCTTTGCGCCTTGTGGGGTGCTTGCGATCCGACTTGCGGGTCAGCCCGATGATCTCTACAGCGGAGGAGTCTGGGCCATACTGGGCGATCACCTGAGTCTTCACGCCAAGGGCGATGTCGTGCAGGAAATAGGCCGTGTCCTGCTCGACGACACGAGCCTGATCAAGGGCGTCCTGTGCGCGTACCGTGGACTGCTCAGCCTGGGACAGCGTTGCCTCGGCCATCTGTAAGGCTGCCACGCTGTAGGCTCCGTTCAGCGGCTGGTAATCGCTCAAACCTTGGATGGCCAGCAGCAATGCACGGTCGGCGGCGATGACGTCGGGTGGGAGGCGGTTCCTTCGTGCAGCCAAGGGTGTGTCTCCTTTTGTGATGGGGGCTACGATGTGTGACGCTCGATTGCGCACGAATATTATGATATACATACGGGAATTGAATGTATAGTCCCCCAGAAGTACGCAATTGACTGACCATAAGTTACAGTGTTGACTAGTACCGATGGGCTATGCCGAGGTACCACCATTGAGGTGGCAGGCCAAGTGTGTCGAACACCATACATCTGCCACAGATTGAGGATGCACGCCCGCAGATTGAGGATGCACGCCCGCAGATTGAGGATGCACGCCCGCAGATTGAGGATGCACGCCCGCAGATTGAGGATGCAC
>CAIRFY010000445.1 GCA_903877945.1 uncultured Oscillochloris sp.
GCGTCATCGCGTCATCGCGTCACCGCCTCCTCGCCTCCTCGCCTCCTCGCCTCCTCGCCTCCTCGCCTCCTCGCCTCCTCGCCTCCTCGCCTCCTCGCCTCCTCGCCTCCTCGCCTCCTCGCCTCCTCGCCTCCTCGGGATGAGATGATCAATAGTAGAAGAACTCAGGGGGCAAGGGGTGCGCGCCGGTGAGGACAGCGCGCACGCGGTCGGAGCTATGCTCGACTGCAGCGATATTGGCCTCGATGATATACTCGCCGTCACGCCAGCGCACGATGTCGCCTGGGCGCAGATCATAATGGATGGGCCGAGCGTAGGCTCCGGCGCAATCGATCTCAAAGCTGTCGTGGTCGATCAGATCCACGGGAAGTTCGCTGTAGCGTCTGCCGTAACCACGGCGCTCGATGGTGATGGTGGTGAGGTTCTGCGGGATCATGACGGGGATTATAGCACGCGGGTGTGGCGCATCAGGATGCATCCCGCTCCCCTTCTTCCGTTCAGGGAAAGGGGGGTGAGGGTTGAGCGACAATCACGTGACTCTGCAACAGCCCTGAAAGCGACCTCTTTATTGTGCCATACGGATGCGTGGGGCTGTATAATAGGGCAACACGCTCGCGATGAGATTGCAGATTGTAGATTTAGCGCACGAACGTGCGATGCGATGGGCAGACTGTGACGCAATCTGAGATGTCGTCGTCGCATACTGTCGGGCAGCCCTTTGGCGCAACGCATCTGAATGCGCAATCTGCAATCTGCAATCTGCAATCCTGTCATCTGTAACCGCACTAGGTGGGCGCGGCACGCTGCGCCTGAACAGCTACCCGCATGGCACTGCGCACCCTTACCGTAGACCTGGAGCGCGGGCTCGCACGCCAGCAGCTCCCGGCAACCGTCGAGCGTGACTATCTGGGCGGGCGCGGGGCCATCGCCTGGCTCCTCTGGAATCACCTGCCGGCGGACACGCCCCCGCTCGCATCGGAGAACATGCTGATCTTCGCCGCTGGCCCCCTGGCTGGCACCGGTGCCTTCGCCACCGGCGGTTTTGTGGTGGGAACCCGATCTCCGCTGACTGGCGGCATCGGCTATGGCTGGGCGCAGGGCCACTGGGGCGCTGCCTTGCGCCAGTCAGGTTACGACCTGCTGATCATCCGTGGACAAGCTCCCGACTGGTGTTACCTGATAATTGACCATGGCCAGGTGCGCCTGCGGCCTGCCGGTCACCTGCTTGGGCGTGATACCCAGGCTACCTCCGACGCCATCCGAGCCGAGATCGGCGTCGATTTTCGGGTGGTCTGCCTTGGGCCGGCGGGCGAGGCCGAGGTGGCCTACGCCAGTATTGTGGCCGAGGGCCGCTATATGGCCGAGCCAGCAGGCACCGGCGTGGTGATGGGGAACAAGCGCCTCAAGGCCATTGCGGTGCGCGGCGGGCCGCCGATTCCCGTTGCCGATGAGCGCCGCCTTGCCGCCGCCCTGGAGGTGGTGCGCCGCCGCGTCGAGTCGAGCGCCCTGGCTGAGGGTTTGCGCGAGATCGGCAGCAACCACTTTCTTACCCAGGCCATCGAGTGGGGCGCGCTCACTGAACACAATGGCCGCGACAGTCAACTCAGCGAGAATATGAGCTATATGCGCAGCTCCCTCGCAGTACGCGGTAAACGCGAAAGTCGCGGCTGCGAGCGTTGCCCTATGCCCTGCTTCTTTGACACTCAGCGTCTTTCGGGCGAGACGGTGCCGATCCCCGAGCTAGAACTGGTGGCCGGGTTTGGTGCCCGCTGCGGTATCTCCAATGTCGATACGCTCCTGGTATTGGCCGACCGCTGCCTGAAGCTTGGCCTCGACCCGTCCTCGGCCAGCGCCGCCGTCGCCTTCCTGATGGAGTGTCAGGCCGAGGGTCTGAACCTCTCGGGCTCCCTACCTTGGGGTGACGATGACGCGGTGTTGGCGGCCATCGAGCGCCTGTCCGTGCGCCAGGCGCGCCGCGACATGCTCTCCCTCGGTATCGGCGAAATCGCCGATGTCTTTTGGGGTGGTACTGCCTTCGCCTCCCAGGTCAAGGGTCTAGCGATGCCCGCCCTCGACCCGCGTGCCCTCACGGAGATCGCCCTGGCTATGGCTACGTCACCGATTGGCGGCGACTACCGCTACGCTATGCCCTACGAGGAGTTGCTCACTGAGCCGCCCGCGTGGCTGCCTGACGAGTCCGCACACCCCCAAGCCGTCAAGGGCAAGGTGCCGCGCCTGATCTGGCACGAGCGCTTTGCGGCGATGCTCGACTCGACGGGAATCTGCCGTCGCCTCGGCCTGATGGCCTACCAAATCTCGCCCGGCGAACTGCTCGCCATGCTCACCGCCACCGGCAGCACGGTGACCGGCACTGACATGGCTCGCATCGGCGAACGGATTATTACCGTCGAGCGGCTCTTTGCCCGCCGCTACGCCGATAACGGTGCCGTGGACGAACTGCCGTCCCGCTGGCGCGAAACGCCCCTCGACACGGGGCGCGCCGCCGGTCATCTGCCTCGTCTGAAGGATCTTCTGGCCGAGTACTACCGCCGCCACGGATGGGCCGCCGACGGCAACCCCACCGCTGAGCGTATCGCCGAGATGGGGATTAAGCCGTAAGGCATGTTTCAATCTAGCTTGACAGTTCAGCGATGAAACGATGACGCGGTGAGGCGTTCCGTATCGCCTCATCGCCTCATCGCCTCATCGCTGAACTGTCAAGCTGAATGTACCCA
>CAIRFY010000446.1 GCA_903877945.1 uncultured Oscillochloris sp.
GGACAGCCCGCAAGGCGGGCGTCGCACATGGAGCCGGGGGCTTCAGCCCCACGGCGATCTCGTTGAAAGGACGGGTGGGTGATGTCAGTCGCTCGCCAGGGGGGCCGATAAACCGCATTGTCATGCGGTAAAGATATGCCGTGAGGGAGAGCGGCAGGGGGGCAGGGCTGCCCGGCGACAAACTGTCACGTGCCTACGAACCATCCCTTACTCCAGATCAACATACTCCTGCTTGAGGAGGGCGCTATCAGACAGGCCACAGATGGCGATCAGTTCACCGATCAGCGCAGCGCGCTGGTCGGCGTCACGACGACTCCACGTGCGGCTTTTGATCTCCATGTAGGGTTCAGAGCGCGGGCCGTGCCCGATGCTGTCGAAGTTCACCGCAAAATCGTGTTCCTTGTAGATGATCCGCCAGCGCCGACGGCGCTTCTCCCGCTCGACCACCCGGTCGGGCTGGAAATACTCGCGGTAGAAGCGCACCGTATGGTCGGCCGGGGCGGTGTAGCGCGCCCGCGAGAGTAGAATCGCCGAGGAATAATCGCCGCGTCCGCCTGCGGCGATCAGGGTGATAGTGTACTTCGGCTCGATGCGGGCACCTGGATCGGTGCGATGATCCTCGCGGATGCGGATGCGCTCACCGTTGGCGAACAGAAAGTACGTGTCGTACTGAGTGCGCTCGCTGGCCTTGGTAATCTGTACATCAGGGGTGCCGAGCAGCCGGGCGATGACCGAGTCGGCGCTGGCGTCGAGGTGGGCCTTAACCTGGATCTCGAAGATCTCGTCCTGCTGAACGCCGCCGATGGCCAGGATCTTCGCCAGCAGGTTGCGCTCGCGGCTGGCTAGGAAGGCGTTGATCCGCTCGGCGATGACCTGTGAGCGGCGCAAAATGTCGGCCTCATCAAGACTGAGCAGGCAGTGGTCACGCACCAAAATCCGTCCATCAACCAGCACATCGCGCACATCGGCGGCACGGGCGCTATAGACGAGGTGCGAGTAGATCGCGTCGGGGCTGTAGGTGTAACGCGGCGCACTGTGCAGGTGGTCTAGTCCCACCACAACCAGGTCGGCGCGCTTGCCACCCTCTAGCGAGCCGACGAGGTGGTCGAGGTGAATAGCGCGGGCGCCCCAGCAGGTCGCCAGCGCAAACGCCTCGCGGGCCGGGACGGCGGTGGGGTCGCCGGATACGCCCTTGGGCAGCAGCGCCGCCAACTGGATCTCGGTAAACATATCCTGGTCGTCGTTCGAGGCCGGGCCGTCGGTACCCAGGCCGACCTTCATCCCCGAGTCGATCATGCGCTTGTAGGGAGCCACTCCACTGGCCAATTTGAGGTTGCTCGTGGGGCAAGGCACCACGCCAGTGCCGGTCTCGCGCAGCAGACGCATGTCGTCCTCGGTGGCATGGACGCAGTGGGCGGCGATGCACGGCCCATCGAAGGCGCCCACGCGCTTGGCGTAACGAATGGGCGTCACCTCACGCTGGGCGATGCTCTCTTCAACCTCACGGCCCGTCTCAGAAAGATGCGTCACCAGGGGCACGCCGTACTCGGCACAGAGGGCGGCGGCCTCGCGGTAGATCTCGTCGGTGCAGGTGTAGGGGGCGTGCGGGGCGACCGTAGGCACAATCCGCTCGTGGCCGTGCCACTGCTCCAGGAAGCGCCGTGAGCGCTCCAGACCCTCATCGAACGAGGGAGCGTCGGGCGTGGGCAGGCGCATCACCGTTTGCCCGCAGATCGCACGCATGCCGGACTCGTCCGCCCCACGCGCCACCTGCTCCTCAAAGTAGTACATATCGACAAAGGTGGTCGTCCCGCCGCGCAGCATCTCGGCGCAGGAGAGCAGGGTGCCCGTGTAGACAAACTCGGCGTCAACAAACTGGCTCTCGACCGGAAACATATAGCCAAAGAGCCAGACATCAAGCTGTTGATCAGCCACCATGCCGCGCAGCAGACTCATGGGCACGTGGGCGTGGCCGTTGATCAGGCCAGGGATGATCGCACACCCGGCGCAGTCAATCACCTCAGTGGCGGTGTAGCGCTCGGCAAGGGTGGCGCTCGGGCCAACGGCGACGATCTCGCGACCGCGCACCGCCACCGCACCGTTCGGGATGATCGTCCATGCGGGGTCCATCGTCACCACGGTGCCACCAGTGAGCAGCAGGTCAATCTGTTCGGGCATAGCATCCCCCATCTGTAGGAGCCTTTTCTGAAAAGACGCTCATGCGCAGGGCGCACACCGCCGCGATGAACATGGCCGCTGATGCCCGGCTATCGGCTATCGGCTATTATATTCTGCACGGCTGACTTTTGGACGTTCGTGAAGAGGGGATTTTCTGCATACTGATGCGGTAAAACGCCCTTCTATAGAATGTCTAGCTTTAACCCGTGCAGAGTATACTACAGTTGTAAATATCTTCGCAGA
>CAIRFY010000447.1 GCA_903877945.1 uncultured Oscillochloris sp.
ATCGCCTCATCGCCTCATCGCTGAACTGTCAAGCTGAATGTACCCATTTTGAAACATGCCTAAGGCATGGTTCACAGGTACGTGACAGTTTGGGCATATGCAGCGCGTCCTGTTGCGGCAAATCTGCAATCTAAAATCTGCAATCTGAAATTTTGGTTAGCCTACCATAATCTGCAATCGGGCCGGGGGAGGGGGCGTGTGGAAGAGAGCGTGCAGCGACGGGCGGTGCGACGACTGACCTTCGCGGCGGGGTCGCTGGTGCTGCTGCTGCTTGTCGGCACAACTGGCTACATCATGATCGAGGGCATGAGCCTGATCGACGCCTTCTATATGGTGGTGATCACCATCAGCACGGTGGGCTTCGGCGAGATCGTCCCGCTCAACCCGTTCGGGCGGCTCTTCACCATCGGCCTGATCGGCTCCGGGGCTGGCCTGGTGGCCTTCACCCTCAGCGGCGCAGCCGAGTTCGTGCTCTCGGGCGAGTGGCAGGAGTATCTTGATCAGCGGAGGCGTCAGCGCATGGTGGAGCAGCTCAGCGGGCACACGATCATCTGCGGGTACGGGCGAATCGGGCGGCATGTCGCCGATGAACTGCACGCCCAGGGCCTGCCTTTTGTGGTCCTCGACCTTGATGCGGCCAGAGTTGAGCGGGTGCGCCACCGGGGCTACCTGGCACTCGTTGGCAACGCGGCCAACGAGGAATATCTTCAGTCGGCGGGGATTGCCCGCGCCAGTAGCCTGATCTCCGCCGCTAATTCCGACGCCGAGAATGTGTTTATCGTGCTGACTGCGCGCAGCATGCGCTCGGACATCGTCATCGTCGCCCGCGCTAACTTCGACGAATCCGAGGACAAGTTGCTGCGCGCCGGGGCCACACGGGTGATCCTGCCCTACCGCATCTGCGGCCGACGTATGGCCACCCTCATCTCCCGCCCTGGCGTGGCCGATTTTCTCGATGAGGTGATGCACGCCAACAACCTAGAGTTGCTGATTGACCAGGTCACCCTTGAGCGTAACTCATCGCTGGTGGGACAGACTCTCGGCGCCGCGAACCTGCGCTCGCGGCTCGGCATCACCGTCCTCGCCCTTGGCCGACCCGGCGAGCGCGTAGACATCAGCCCCGGCGCGCACGCACTGCTCGCCCCCAATACCGTCATGATCGCCCTCGGCACCCGCGAGCAACTCCAGGCCCTCGTCATCCTCGCCCGCCAGGGCTAAGGTTAATACGTCTCCAGGGCTGATGCAAAATCGCCTCACCCCCCCTCACCCCCTCACGGGGAGAGGGGAGATTCTGCATTAGGATGCGTCCGCCCCCCCCTCTCCCGCTCAGGGAGAGGGGGCTGGGGGGTGAGGGCTGAGCGGTAATTACACGACTTTGCACCAGCCCTGCAATACGTCTCACGCAATATTACGGATCTGGTAGAGCATGGGGTATGATACACGCACGTAGTCGGCGCGTTTGGTGACGCCGATCAATACGGCAAGGAGTGTTGTCTTGACGAATATCTGTGTTGTTGGCACCGGATACGTGGGCCTCACCACGGGGGTATGCTTTAGTGACCTGGGCAACACGGTGGTCTGTATCGAGATCAATCCTGAGAAACTGGAGCAGCTACGTAGCGGCAAGTCGCCGATCTACGAGCCAGGGCTGGTGGATCTTCTAGAGCGCAACATGCGCTCCAAGCGCCTGCGCTTCACCGATGACTACGCCGACGCTATGGCCGAGGCGAGCTTGATCTTCATTACTGTGGGTACGCCAATGAGCGATGAAGGTGCAGCCGACCTGAGTCAGGTAAAGGCTGCCGCACGCAGCATCGGCCAACACCTGTCCCACCGCGCTATCATTATCGATAAGAGTACAGTGCCCGTGGGCACCGGCGACATGGTGAGTACCATTATCGCCGAACACACCCGCCCCGGCATCGAGTTTACGGTTGTCTCAAACCCTGAGTTTCTGCGCGAGGGCAGCGCAGTCAGCGATTTCTTTAAGCCCGACCGGATCGTACTCGGGGCCACGGATCGCGCCGCCGCGCACGAGGTGGCCGAGTTGCACGAGCCTCTGGGCTCCCAAGTGATCATCACCGACCTGCGCACCGCCGAGATGATCAAGTACGCCTCAAACGCTTTCCTGGCCACGCGCATCAGCTTTATCAATGAGATCGCCCAGATCTGCGAGAAGCTCGGGGCCGATGTGAAGGAGGTAGCTCGCGGTATGGGTGCCGATAAGCGCATCGGGCCGCACTTCCTTGATGCGGGCATCGGCTACGGCGGCTCCTGTTTCCCTAAGGATGTTCTGGCTCTGCACCATATGGCTGCTAGTTCGGGCTGCCACCCTCAACTGCTCCAGGCGGTGATGGATATTAATCAGGACGCACGCAATCGCTTTGTGGCTAAGCTTGAGACGCTGCTCGGCGACTTGAACGGGCGCTCAATCGGCGTGCTGGGCCTTTCGTTTAAGCCGAACACCGACGATATGCGCGAGGCCCCGAGCATCGGTATTATCAAGGCCCTCCAGGCTGGCGGTGCCAGCGTGAAGGCGTATGACCCGGTAGCGATGGAGCGGGCCGGTGAGTATGTACCTGAAGTGACCTTCTGCGCTACTGCCTACGATGCGGCGAAAGATACCGACGCGGTGCTGCTGATCACGGACTGGAATGAATTTAAGCAGCTCAACTGGGAGAAGATCAGAAGCTTCATGCGTACACCGATTATTCTCGATGGACGCAACCTCTATGACCCGGCTGAGATGCGGGCACGAGGCTTTATCTACTGGGGCGTCGGGCGCGGCAACCACCAGCCCACTCTCACCGATGGCACTAGCGTAAAGGCATAGGATCATGATCATGAACTGCGGCACGGTGAATCCGTATTGACAGTTTCACCTGACC
>CAIRFY010000448.1 GCA_903877945.1 uncultured Oscillochloris sp.
CCCCCCGCAAGCGGGGATAATGCGTTGTTCCCCCCCGCGTGCGGGGGGGCTAGGGGGGGTGATCGGCGAGAGCCTTTCTGCGAAGATATTTACAACTGTAGTACTATGAATAGATCTTGGCGATGATACTGGCGGCATGATGTGCGATGGCCACGAATGCCTCGACCACGGCGGGGTCGAACTTCGTGCCGCTGGCGTCGATAAGATAGGCCAACGCCTCGGCGTGGTTATATGCGGACTTATACGAACGCTTCTCGCGCAGGGCATCGTAGACATCGGCCACGGCCACGATCCGCGCAGATAGCGGGATCTGCTCCCCTCCAAGCCCGCGTGGATAGCCGCAGCCGTCCCACTGCTCGTGGTGGCAACCGACTACGGCGATTATGGTTGGGTCATCAATCAGGCGGGCGATGCGGGCGACCCCAAGTTCGGGGTGGCAGTCCATCATTGCCCGCTCATCGGCGGTAAGCTTGCCAGACTTGAGCAGCAGGTGGCTCGGCAGATCAATTTTTCCAATATCGTGCAGCCGAGCGGCCCGAGCGATGGAGCGCACCTCCGCGTTTGACAGCCCGAGCTGGCGGGCGATCAAGCCGGCGATGCGACCGACACGGTGACAGTGAGTTGATGTGGCTGCGTGATAATTATGAATCGACCAGTGCAGCGAGTCCTCAACATGAGCGTCGCTTGTACTACGTGTTCCAAGAAGGGCAAGCTCTACCATCATTAGCAACTCTGCTCCTCATTAAGCCTATTGATGACAATGCTAACGCCTCTACGTAACTACGTCGCTGCCAGTGAGAAAAAGTAACGGCCCTTGTGGACGTATTTCAAAATATGGTGGCACATGCTGCTCTACCTGGCAACGCAGCCCTCATAGACGCGTAAAGTCTCCGTTGCGGTACGCTGCCAGCTAAACTCGCTCGCCCGGCGCAGCCCACGCTCGCGCAAGTCGCGGCGCAGTTCCGGGTGACTCAGCAGGCGCACAAGCCCCTCGGCAATCTCAATCGAGCTGTACGGATCAACCGTTAGGGCGGCGTCGCCCACCACTTCGGGCAGGCTGCTGGTGTGGGCGCAGAGTACCGGTGCGCCGCAGGCCATCGCCTCCAGGGGCGGCAGGCCGAAGCCTTCGTAGTACGAGGGGAAGGCGAATACCGTGGCCCCGCTGTAGAGGGCCGGGAGATCGGTGTCAGCGACATTCGGCAGGAAGCGCACCCGTGTACCTAGTCCGAGCGCGGCCACAAGCTGACGGGCCTCGGGGTGCTTGGCATCCTCGTGCCCTGCCAGGATCAGGTGCGCCAACCCAACCGGCCCGTCAGGGTCGGCTCCCTCGCCGACCTGCTCCCAGGCCCGGATGAGTCGCTCCACATTCTTGTGGGGCTTGTTTGATCCAAGGTAGAGGACGTACGAGTCGGGCAGGCTGTAGCGCGCACGGGCCGCAGCTACGACAGTGGGCGGCTGCGGGGCGAAGTGACTCCCGGCGGCCAGGGGCGTTACTGCGATCCGCTCGCGGGGCAGACGGTAGTGGAAGGCGAGATCCTCGCGAGCGCTCTCCGAGATGGTGATCAGCGCATCGGCGCTGCGCACTGCCAGGCCCATCGTTAGGCGGTAGAGCAGTCGCCCACGCCACGAGAGCGTGTGCGGGAAGCGCCATCCCAGCATATCATAGATCGTCACTGCCGAGGGGCATGGCAGCCCGATGTAGGGCTTGATGAAGTAGGGCGAGTGCAGCAGATCCAGCCTAAGGGCGCGGGCGCGCAGCGGCAGTTCAATCTGCTGGAGCGGCGAGAAGGGCGCGGCCCGCAGTACGGCCAGCTCTACGCCGGGGAGCGCAGCCAGATCGCTCAGGCTGTAGCGGGTGCCTGGACGGGGCGGGTTGTGCAGCAGCACCAGGGTGTGGCCGTGATCAAGCTCGGCCAGGGCGCGGGCCAGACTCACGATGTAGCGCCCGATGCCGGGGAAGTGATCGCCGATATAGCGTGCATCCAGGCCGATCCGCATAGGGGCGCAGGAGGAGTGTGGGTGGCCGTTGCTCTTTACGACAAAATCACCCACATTCATCCTGTGCCCCTCACTTTTGTCGGCGTAGCAACTGGCTGGCTCGTATGAACTCATCATCGTGTGCGGGTGGAGTGAGTGCGCTCATCAGTTCGGCAATCGCCCGGTGGGCACCATCGCACACCGCACTGCCCCACGAGGTCTTCCCCGTATCTCGTTCGGCGATCTCCCGTAGAGCCGCCACACCATCGGGTACCCGCAGATCCACAAGTGCCCGACACGCCTCGTAGCGCACATCGGGCGCGGGGTGGCGCAGGGCAGTGACGAGGGGATGGTAGGCTCTAGGATCGCCGATCTTCCCGAGGGCGCGGGCGGATCGTGCTGCCACATGCGGATCGGTGTCGGTCAGGCCCAGCAGGATCTGGTTGAGCGTGCGGGCCTCGCCCACGATACCGAGTACGCGGATCGCCTCAATCCGCATCTGGATGTCGTCACCCTCTGCTAAGAGCAGCAACTCGGACAGGGCCGGCCCACCGATCATGCCGAGCACCCAGGCCGCCCGCTTACGCACTTCCTGTTCAGATGATGCAAGCATCCGGGTCAGCGGCTTGACGGCGGGTTCGCCGAGTACGCCAAGGGTAAACGACGCTTGTGTGCGCTGGAACTCATCGCCTGAGCATAGGTCTTCGATGAGTCCGGTGATGAACTCAGGGGTATGGGTCATAGCCAAATCTCCTTTCCCATCAGGCAATGCTTCGGCCTGACAACTCCGCGATCACCTCGCGCAGCCCGCGCAGCCGGGTATGCAGCAATCCACGCGCCCGACCGATGTCAAGTGTACAGTTGCGCGGTCGGCGTACCGGAAGGTTGGCGCTCAGCCCTGCCCCGATCTTCGCAGGGTCGTGGCCCAGCGCCTGCACCAACAGCGTCCCCATCTCGTAGCGGCTCACCTGCTCGGCCCCGGCGATATGCAGCACCCCCGTATAGTCAGTTTCCCCCAGTTCAAGCAGCGCGGTGGCTAGGTCGTCCACATAGATCGGGCAGCGGTACTCGTCGCTAAAAAGCCGGTCTGGGCGATCCCCGGCGGCGATCTCCAGGACGAATTGGGTCTGGCGGTCGATGGGGTCGAACCCATAGATCAGCGAGGTGCGTACGATGGCTGCGGCGGGGTTTGCGGCGGCCACCAGGTGTTCGGCGACGGCCTTGGACTCGCCGTAGGTGCTGATCGGGTCAGGCTCGTCATCCTCGGTATAGGGATCGGCCCGCTCACCAGCGAAGATCACATCGCTCGACATGTGGATCAGCCGGGCATGGATCTCGGTTGTCGCCGTAGCCACATGCCCGCTGCCCTCGGCAGTAATCGCCATCAGATCTGGGCCATACTGCACAAAGGCGGTGTGGATCACAATATCGGGCCGAAAGCGCATGAGGGCGGCGCGTACCGCCTGCGGGTCGCGCACATCAAGCGGTGTCCAGTCGATATGTGGAGAGGTGGGAGGGCGGTGGCTGAGGTAGCTCGCGCCCAATTCATAGCGCCCGGCGGCGATCCGCAGGAGCGCCCCGCCGAGGTAGCCCGTCCCACCGGTGATGAAAAGACGCTTTGCCATCGTGCCACCGTCTTGTGATTCTGTACGATACATCACCCTGCGTCGGGGGAGATCTCACGCTGTTGTTGAATCTGCTCCAGAGCCGCACGCGCTGCGGCTTGGGCGGCAATCTGCTTGCTCGGCCCAACGCCGATGCCGTGGCGCACATCGCCGATCAGCACCTCCATCGTGAACTCACGCTCATGGTCTGGGCCAGCGACACCGATCATGCGGTAGGCCGGGGTGTAGTTAAAGGTACTTTGAGCCTGCTCCTGAAGCCTGGTGCGGTAATCGATCTCCGCCGCCCCGCTCAGCACCGCCTCGACATGGCGCTCCAGAAACGGCGTCACGAATACCTTTGCCGCCTCAAGGCCCTGGTCAAGAAAAATCGCCCCCAGCACCGCCTCGAAGACATCCGCCAGCAGCGCGGGCCGGTTGCGGGCGATCAGCGTATCTTCGCCGCGACTGATCTTGATCCGAACGCCCAGATCGAGTTCGCGGCTAAATCTGGCCAGCGTATTTGTCCTCACCAGAGCCGCACGCAAGTGGGTTAGTTCGCCTTCCGTATGCTCTGGGAATCGATTGTAGAGCCAGGATGCGGTGAGGAAGTTCAGCACCGCGTCGCCAAGAAACTCCAGCCGCTCGTTTGATTCGCGCTCACCGCCGCGCTCAGGGTGTTCATGAATAAAGGAGCGATGGATAAAGGCCCGCGCAAGCAGGCCCTCGTTGGCAAATTGCACACCTAGCTTTTCTTGAAGATCTTCTAGCACTCTTCGCCCTAGTTAGATTTTGGGTTTTAGATTTTGGGTTTTAGATTTTGGGTTTTAGATTTTGGGTTTTAGATTTTGGGTTTTAGATTTTGGGTTTTAGA
>CAIRFY010000449.1 GCA_903877945.1 uncultured Oscillochloris sp.
TGATGATGCACACCGGGACGCTTCGCTTCGCTCAGCGTGACAGGGCGAGTTTTGCGGTAGTGCGGCTTCTGTGTTTTTCTGTGACAAAATCAGTACGCTCTGGCGAAGATCACCTGCTGGGTCGTCTCTTTGCCGGTGTAGACACAGATCCCGGCAGTACCGGCCTGATCGAGGGGGATGCAGCGGATGGTGGCCCGCGTCTCGTCCTGGATGCGCTTCTCGTCATCGGTACTGCCTGCCCAGTAGGCGCGGGCGAAGCCGCGCTCGATCTGGGCCTTCAGCTCGTCGTAGCTGGACACATCGGCGGTGTGTTCCTCGCGGAAGCGCAGGGCGCGGGCGAAGAGCCCCTGCTGGATCTCTTCGAGCAGGGCCAGGATACGTGCGGTGAGACCCTCCTGGGGCACAAAGCTCTTGCCCTCGCGACCGGGCACATCGCGGCGGGCAATCGCCACGCTGCCCTTCTCCACATCCTTCGGGCCAACCTCGATCCGCACCGGCACGCCCTTCATCTCCCACTCGTTGTACTTGAAACCGGGCGACAGGTTATCGCGGTTGTCTACCTTAAAGCGCAGGGTGCCCTTCCAGCCTGCGGTAATGGTGGCGACCGTCGCCAGCACCTTCTCGCGCTCGGTGTCATTCTTGTAGATTGGCACCACGACCACTTGAGTGGGTGCGAGGCGTGGAGGCAGCACCAAGCCCTCGTCGTCCGAGTGGGTCATGATCAGCGCACCGATCAGGCGCGTACTCACGCCCCAACTGGTCGTCCAGACGTGCTGAACAGTGTTGTTCTGATCAGTGAAGGTGATGTCGAAGGCGTGGGCAAAGTTCTGTCCGAGGTTGTGGGATGTGCCGGCCTGGAGGGCGCGGCCATCCTGCATCATGGCCTCGATGCAGTAGGAGCGTAGGGCGCCGGGGAACTTCTCGTTCTCGGTTTTCAGCCCACGGATCACTGGCATCGCCATCACCTGCTCGGCGAAGTCGGCATAAACGTCATACAGAATTTTCAGCGTTTCCGCTTCAGCATCGGCTTCCGTCGCGTGGGCTGTATGACCCTCGCTCCAGAGGAACTCGGATGTGCGCAAGAATGGGCGGGTACGCATCTCCCAGCGCATCACATTACACCACTGATTGTAGAGCAGGGGTAGGTCGCGGTAGGAGCGGATCCACTTGCTGTAGAAGTAGCCGATGATCGTCTCGCTGGTGGGGCGGATCACGTAAGGCTCGGCTAGTTCTTCACCACCGGCGCGGGTGACCTCGGCCACCTCAGGGGCGAATCCTTCCACATGCTCGGCCTCTTTCATAATAAAGCTTTTGGGGATCAGCAGTGGAAAATAAACATTCTGGTGACCAGTCTCCTTGATCCGGTCGTCGAGTTCGCGCTGCATCATCTCCCAGACAGCGTAGCCTGTTGCCTTAAAGACAATACAACCGCGCACAACCTCGGCGACCTCAGCTAGGTCGGCCTCGCGGACAATATCGAGGTACCACTGGTTGTAGTCCTTCGCTCTGGTGGTGATTACGTCCTTGGGCATGGTGACTCCTAGACTATTGACACGTGTGACGATACCGTGTATAATAGAACACAAGTTTCCTTTAGTGTTCGTGAAGGTGCGATCTATGGCAATTATTGACCGGGATGGAGATGCGGGCAAGATCTGCATTCACTGTGCTGAGTGGAAGCCGATCACTCAATTTTCACCACGAAATCTACGCGGCATTCCACAAGGCGACGGTTATCAGTCATACTGTAAATCCTGCTATCGTAAGCGATTCCGTGCGTGGCGCAAGAAGAATCTTGATCGCCAACTTGCCTATGAACGCACCTATCGTGAGGCCAATCGAGAGAAGCTTCGTACCTATGATCGAGAACACTATCTGGCCAACCGGGAGCATCATAACTTGCTTATACGTGTGATCTACCACAAAGATCCCAGCAAAAAGCTCGCACGCATTCGTGCTTACATGAAGTCCCATCCAGAAAAGGCAGCGGCGAAAAGCAATCGCAGACGGGCGAAGGAGCATGCGGCACCCGGTTCGCACACTATTGCCGAGTGGCAGGCGCTCAGGGCTCTCTACCATTATACCTGTCTCTGCTGTGGGCGCTGCGAGCCGGGGATTAAACTGACCCGTGATCATATTGTCCCGCTCGATGTGGGTGGGAGCGATGACATCGAGAACATCCAACCCCTCTGTAGATCGTGTAACGGAGCGAAGGGCGCACGGGTGATCGACTATCGGCCCTCAGCCCAACTCCTTACGCATCAACTCGCTGGGGAAGGTGATCCGGTCGAGGATAGGCGGTGTGCGGGAGACGGGCTGGTAGCCGAGGCGGACATAGAGGCGGCGGGCGGTATCATTGCCGATGACGACGCGCAGCAGGGCGGCGCGGGCACCGTGGCGGCGGGCCTCGTCCTCAATCTGGCCCATCATCGCCGCGCCAACGCCGTGCCCGCGTGCGTCGGTATCTACCACGACGCTGGAGATGTAGCTTTCGCCGCTGGCAATGTTGACCTCGGGGATCAGCGCGGCGCGCAGGGCGCTGAGGATCAGGCGCAGGGTGTCGCCGATGCCGATGGTGGCGATGGCGGTGCTGAAGGTGCCGGGGGGCAGCAGATCCTCCGTATGCCAGGTGGGCATGCGTAGGCTGGCGCTGCCCACGATTTGTCCGTTGGCAGTGACCACGTAGCGCCCGCCAATGCTATGAGCGATCTCGTATGCGACGATATGCTGGAATAGCCGCACCTGGCTCGCGGCTGGGCCATGCAGTGTGCCGGGCACTTCGGCCCGGTAGAGTTGCACCAGCAGGTCGGCGATGGCCCCGGCATCGTCAGGTACCGCCGGTCGCAGGGTGATCGTGTCAGCTATCATCAGTCTCGCACAATTGCAGATTGCAGATTGCAGATTTTCTGCAATCTGCAATCTACAATCCGCAATCTAATGCTTGTAGGTGGCCAAGACGACGCCGGACTCGACGGTGGTGCCCTCCTGGAAGAGAACTTCGTCCAGGGTACCGGCGTGGGGCGCGGTGATCTCGTTCTCCATCTTCATGGCCTCGATAATGAAGAGAACCTGGCCGGCCTCGACAACCTGGCCCGGCGTGGCCCGCACCGCCGCAAGTCGCCCCTGGATCGGGCTGGTCACGCCGTCTACCTTGGCGGCCACGTGAGTAGCGCGCTTGCCGGGGGCGCGCTTGCCGGGGGCGGTCGCAACTGCGGCGGCGGCAGGTTGCCCCCCACCAGAGGGCAGGTCGCCGAAGAGCCTGACCCCGAAGCGCTTGCCGTTCACCTCGACGGTGATGCTGCGCGGCTCGACTGGCTCCTCTGCCGGGGTGGGATCAGCCGGGGGCACGGTGTACGCACGGGTGGTGTCGAACAACTCAGGGTGCTGGCCGATAAAGTTGACGCTGATATGGCCATCGGTGAATGTCGGGTGATCCATCGCGGCGCGGTGGAAGGGGATGGTGGTCGTCACCCCGCCGATCTCGTAGTCGGCCAGGGCGCGGCGCATGCGGGCGATTGCATCGGTGCGAGTCTCGCCCCAGGCGATCAGTTTCGACAAGAGCGAGTCGTAGAACTGCGGGATGCGGTAGTTGGCGCGCACGCCGCTCTCTACCCGCACGCCGAAGCCGACTGGCTCGCGGTAGCTGCCCACCGTACCAAGGGCCGGGCGGAAGTTCACCAGGGGATCCTCGGCGTTGATCCGGCACTCGATGGCGTGGCCGCGTGGCGTCATGTCGGCCTGGTTCAGCCAGAGTACCTCGCCCTGGGCGATGCGGATCTGGCTCTTGACCAAATCGACACCATAGACCATCTCGGTGACGGTGTGCTCAACCTGGATGCGCGTGTTCATCTCCAGAAAGTAGTAGTGCCCATCCTCAAACAGAAACTCCAGGGTGCCTGCGCCCACGTAGCCCACCGAGGTGGCCAGACGCACGGCGGCACCGCACATCTCCGCGCGCAACTGCGGGGTGAGGGCTGGCGAGGGGGACTCCTCGATCAGCTTCTGGTGACGCCGCTGCACCGAGCAGTCGCGCTCGCCCACGGCCACGGCGTTGCCGTGCATGTCGGCGAGGATCTGGATCTCGATGTGGCGCGGGTTCGTCAGGTACTTCTCAACGTAGAGATCGGTGTTCTTAAAGGCGCTTTCAGCCTCGCGGCGGGCGCTGGCGAAGGCGTCGGCAATCTCGCCAGGGACGTTCACGACACGCAGACCGCGCCCGCCGCCGCCGCCGACGGCCTTGATTGCAATCGGGTAGCCGTAGGCGTCGCCCAGACGGCGGATCTCGTCCAGCGACTCAAGCGGCTCCAGGGTGCCGGGCACCAGGGGCACCCCGGCCACCGTCGCCTCGCGGCGGGCGGCGGTCTTGCCACCCATGCGCTCCATCGCCTCGGGGGGCGGGCCGATAAAAACCATGCCAGCGGCGGCCACGGCGCGGGCGAAGTCCGCGTTCTCGGCCAGAAAGCCATAGCCAGGGTGGACAGCGCTAGCGCCAGCCTGGCGCGCCACCTCGATGATACGCGGGATGCTCAGGTAGCTCTCGGACGAGGGGGCTGGCCCGAGCAGGTAGGCGGCGTCGGCGTAGGCTACGTGAGGAGCCTCGCGGTCGGCCTCCGAATAGACGGCGACACAGCGCAGGCCCAACTCTTTGCAAGCGCGCATTACCCGCAGGGCGATTTCGCCGCGATTTGCGATAAGTACGGTGTCGAACATAGCGACCTTGCTACTTTTTAGTGTGGCGGAATACGGTATATGGGACATACGAGCATAACCCTCAGAATAGTCGATTGAGATACAGCGGCCCTCACTCCGGCTCGAAGGCCAGGATATCGATCCGCGAGTGGCGTAATTCCACCCAGTCGCCGGGGAGTACCCGTTCGGTGCCGATGGCGACGGCCATATTCTCGGCGGTGACGGTGGTGCGCAGGCCGACTACGCCCACGTCGGTGTCAATGGCCATCTCGGTGTAGAGCGTTTTGTAGGGCAGGTACTCGCCGCCCGGCTCCCATGCCGCCACCGCCTGCACCTGCCCAAAGAGCGTGGGCGTAAGACTGGCACGTCCCGGCGACCTCTCATCCTCCGGCTCCAGTCCGCTGTAGTAGGGCGGCTGCTGGAGGCGCAGGGTGCTAAGGGCGAAGATCAGCCGGGCCACTCCGACCCGCCCGACATCACCTTCAGCGACGAGGTGGTGCCGGTCAACCACGCCGAGCCGCAGGTTCGTAGGGGTGATCGTACCGGGCGTGGGCGCAATAGTTGGCCGCAGCACGATCAGCGGTAAATAGCGCCGTCCGTCCGGGTGCAGTGCGCCGGGCACAAATTGCTCGAAGACGCAGGGAATGGCGATGGTATTAATTAGCGGGAAGCGCACGTGCTAAAACCTACCTATTCTTGGTTGAAATGATCAGCGTTGCTCGTCATCTTAACCGAAAATAATTATCATTATCAGGGGTCTACGGCCCCCAAACCCTCGCTCGGAATGGCGACAAGCTCGCGCATCGCCGCATGGGTACGTCGGTCGTTAAGAGACTCGACAAATTCACGCGGGCGGGCCGGGCTGAGGATCATGGGTGGAACGCCCTGGCGAGCCACCGACACCAGGCGCGTGCGGTTCGTGGCCAGAAAAAACGTCTCACCGTAGGGAGCCAGGCGGAACGGGCCGAGGTAGCCGAAGACGCCAGGGTTGAAGGCGAAGCGCAGCCCGCGACGAGGCACGTCGGCTAGGTAGGTGGCCGACGATGCCCCGCTGATCTCTCCCAGCGGGATGCGCAGCGGTCGCCACCAGCGTCGTCGCACCACCAGATCGGCCTCTTCAACCACATAGGCGCTGGGCTGGGCGGCGTAGCAGAGCAGCAGGAAAATCGCCAGAGGCAGGGCCAGGGCCGTCGGGATGAGCAGGCCGCCCCAGCGCAGGTTGGCCAGGTAGGCGAAGAGGAGCGGCAGCATCAGCAGACCGCCCAGGTAGGCCAGCCCGATGGTGATCCGGCTCGCATATTCGTCGAGCGGCGCAACCTCAAAGCGCATCGCGCAATCCTCGTCCCATTTGGTGTATGATCTAGTGGGGTTCATTATAATCCCTCTTGCGTTAGCCTCTGTTGACGCACGAAAGATCATCATTGCGATCACGATCTCCCACATAAGAAAGCAGCTTATGAATACAGCTTCTGCCCTGCCCCTGCTCCCCGTCCCGCCCACGTACGTCGATTGGCGCGGCTACAAGGTCGCCACCTACCGCGCCGGGGTTGGTCGTCCGACACTGCTGATCCACAGCATTAACGCCGCTGCCTCAGCCTTCGAAATGCGCGGCCCCTTCGCTCAGCTCCAGGGCGATAACGAGGTCCACGCGATTGATCTCCTGGGCTACGGCAACTCCGACCGACCAGACCGCATCTACCAGGCGGAGGACTACATCGACCAAATCGGCGCTCAGCTCGCTCGCATCGGCGCGCCTACGGCCCTGGTGTCCAGTTCCCTCGGCGCGGCCTACGCGGTGGCCGCCGCCGACCGCTGGCCCGACCTGGTGCGCTCCCTGGTGCTGGCCTGCCCAGTCGGCATCTCGCAGCTCGCTAAGCCCGCCGGTCCGATTGCGTATGCCTTCTACCGCCTCCTGCACGGCCCCGTCGGTCGCCTGATCTTCCGTTTGCTCACCAGCGATGTGGGCACGCGCTTCTTCCTTGGCCGTCAGGCATACTACGACCAGGCCAGCATCACCGCCCAGACCGTGGCTGGCTTTGCCTCGTCCAGCCAGCGCCCAGGGGCTTATTACGCGCCGATCTGTTTTCTTACCGGAATCCTCAACTGTGACATCGCCGCAGCCTACGGGCGCTTGCGCCAGCCGATCCTGCTGATCTGGGGCCGTCAGGCCACCACCACGCCGGTGAGCAAATCCGACGAGTTTCTTAGCGCCAACCCGCACGCTCGTCTTGAGGTGATCGAGAACGCGTCGATGCTCGTGCAGGACGAGCGCCCCAGCGAATTCTCGCGCCTCGCACGCGAGTTTCTTGCAAAATAGCCGATAGCCGATAGCCGATAGCTGAGAGAGCCTCATTGCAGTCGTGCGCCCCAGCGCCTCTCGCCCTGGTTGCGATTCGCCCATCCGCTCAGCTACACTGTGGGCGTTCTACCGGCTATCGGCTATCGGCTATTACTACAGTTGTAAATATCTTCGCAGAAAGGCTCTCGCCGATCACCCCCCCTAGCCCCCCCGCA
>CAIRFY010000450.1 GCA_903877945.1 uncultured Oscillochloris sp.
GCACGGCAATCACCGCGTGTCTGGACACCGCCCATACCGACCACCGGCTCGAACTCGAAACCTTGCTCTCCTGGCACTTCCAGTCGTTCAAAAACGTCCAAAATCAAGCCGTGTAGAGTATACCAAAAAAATCCCAACGACATCGCCATCCGTCGGTCGCCAGACGTGGGATAAACGCTACACCTGGGTCGTGATCCCGTTCCTGCTGATCATGACGGTGATCGCCATTCCACAGACGAGATCGGCATTGTTCGGTGGGACGAGTCAGCCGACGGTCGCGCCTATAGCACTGCAAACGCCAACGAGTGCGATAGACCTTGCGGGAACTGTTGTGCCGAGGGTCGTGCCAACCGACGCGCCTACTGTTGTCTCAACCATTGCACCACCCGCTGTGCCGACTATCGCCCCAACTAGTGCACCAACATTAGAACCTACCCCCCTGCCCGCCTGGGTACCCACGCTGGTGAAGGTCGCCGCTGGCTCGTTTCTAATGGGCAGCACTGATGCTGATCCGATGGCAAGTAGCGATGAGAAGACCCGGCACAGCCGGGAACTACCCGACTACTGGATCGGCAAGACCGAGGTGACGAACGCTCAGTTTCGGCCCTTCGTCGCGGGCGATGGCTACACCAACAAGGACTACTGGACGAAAGCCGGATGGGATTGGCGCACCCAAAACAACATCGTCAAACCTGCATACTGGGACGACTCGCAGTGGAATGGCGATACCCTGCCGGTGGTGGGTGTGAGTTGGTTTGAGGCGGTGGCCTACTGCCACTGGCTGAGTGCGCAAACCGGCCATGAGTTCCGCTTGCCCAGCGAGGCGGAGTGGGAAAAGGCAGCACGCGGAACCGACGGGCGGATCTGGCCCTGGGGCAACACTTGGGAGGCGAACCGGGCGAATAGCAGCGAGGCTGGGATTGGGAAAACGACGCCGGTGGGTCAGTACCCGGAAGGGGCCAGCCCCTACGGTGCGCTGGATATGGCTGGGAATGTGTGGGAGCCGTGTGCGACAAAGTGGCAGAAATCTTACCCATACCAGGTGGAAGATGAGTGGGCGGGAGACTATCTGGAGGGGGATGTGTCACGAACTTGGCGTGGTGGTTCGTGGTATTCCGAGCAAAAATACGTGCGCGGGGCGGACCGCGTCTACATCGTCCACGCGCGCAACCGCGACGACAATATGGGGTTGCGGGTCGCCAGTCGTTCTCCACTGCCCGGTTCTGGTTCCTGAATCCTGTCTTCTGTGTGCGGAATCGCGTTTTTTTTGTTGGACATGGTTTCAGGTGCAAGGTTTCAGCGAGACAGTTCGTAGTGGGCGCTTCAGCGCCTGTGCGGCTGAAGCCGCCACTACGAACGTCGTGAACTGTGGGTTGAATCAGGTGTACTGCAATGGGCCGTAAAGAAGAGACCTACATCCTGCTCAGCCTGATCATCACCGCCGCGAGCTGCGTGGCTGCCTGGCTGGCCCTGCCGCAGATCCAGCCATGGGTGGACGCGCAGGTGAAGAACCCGTTGTTCCTGCCATTGGTTGGGATTGCGGTTGTCGCTCTGCTGCTTCTGACGCTTATCGTCTTCCTGCTGCGCGACTGGATCATCGCCCATCTGCGTGCCCTGCTGCCACGCAATCGCCTGGAGATGCGCTACCTGCACGCGGTTGAGCAGACCTTCGGCAAGACGCCCGCCTTGCTCGCTGGCAGCGAGGCCGCGTCCTACAGCGACCTGGCGCTGCTGGAGGCGTTTAGCCCGCTGACCCTGCGCCCCGACCGTGACGATGGCCTATCAGACGCGGAGGGCATGGCGGGCGATACAGATGAGTTTGGTGAGAGGCCACGGGGGCAGAAGGTTCGGCTGCCCGATGGTAGGCGTGTCGCTGCGCCCCGTGCGATGAGTCAGACTCAGTCACGTCGCGGGTTGGGGGCGCAGATACTCTACTGGGCGCTCTGGGGGATCGCGCAGGCGCTACCGCTCGCCGTCACGGCTGCCGTCATTATCTGGCTGCTCTGGTCATCCACAGCGGGTTGGCAGTTCGACTGGTGGCGGATTGCGCTGGCATTGCTCGTTGGCGGGCTGTGGCTTTTCGGGGCATTCCGCCTTCACGTCTGGCTGGTGACAGATAAAGATGTCCTCGCCGATCTGCTCCAGTGGTGGCAGCAGCGCCGGGAATGTGTCGCCGAGCCTGGCACGCCCGGCGCGGAAATCTGGGCGCACCCGCGCCTGCTCATCCGTGGGCACCCTGGCAGCGGCAAGACGACCCTGATGCGGCACCTGGCGGTGATCTGTGCCCGTGAACGAAATAAGACGACGCGCCGATCACGCGAGGTCAGCATACGCAGACTGTACGGCTGGCCAGACTGCCCTATCCCGATCTACATTCCGCTGCGTGCGCTCGATTTCACCACGCGCCACGAGGATGTGCTTACCGCCTATAGCCAGAAGCTGGGTTTGCTACTGAACCGTGACCTCAGCGAATGTACGAGGGCCTTCTTCGCCAACCGGCTCACACGTGGCGGTTGTCTGGTGCTGCTGGATGCCTTTGACGAGCTACGCGATGAGAATACGCGCACGCTGGTCGCCCGGTTGATCGCCGCGCTGCCGCCCGGCCCGTCGCGCCGTCCAAACCGTTTTGTCGTCACCTCGCGGATCGTCGGCTATGAGGGCCAGTTGAACGGCGAAGGTTTTGTACGCCGCCGGGTGGAGGATCTGGACGATGATCAGGCGGCACGCTTTATCCGTGCCCGCTACGCGGCGATTGCATCTAGCGAGCGGCGGGCGCTGGACCAGGAGATCCGCTGGAACCCCGAGCGTCAGGCGGAGAGCCTGATCCGCCGTTTGCCGAACAACCCCGGCCTGCGGCGGCTGAGTCGCAACCCGCTGCTACTCTCGCTCACCGTGGCACTGCACTATGATCATCGCGGGAAGGGCTTGCAGCTTCCCGAGGAGCGCTACCGGCTCTATGAGGAGGCGCTGCGCCTGCTGGTGCGCGACTGGGATCGCCGCAAGGATGCCGATGCCAGCCTGGAGCCGACCGACGACCGCAGTGATCTGACCCTCGATGAGCGGCTGCACCTGCTGCGCGAGTTGGCATGGATGATGTTCGAGCAGAGCGCCGACGGTGCGGATGCCCGTGCCCATGCGGTGGTGCGCGGGGATCACGCCAGCGCGAAGCTGGCGGAACTGCTGGCCTTGCTCCCTGGCTTCGCCCCCGATAAGGCGGGCGCGGCCCGCCGTTCCTACGCCCATTCCGAAGCCGAGCGCTGGAGGCAAAACATTAGCCAGCGGGGCGGCGTCCTTCAGGAGTTGGGCAACGTGCCCGGCAGCAGCGAGGTGGAGATTCAGTTCGCCCACCTGACCTTTCAGGAATATCTGGCGGCCCGCGCCGCCGCCACGGAAGATAGCGAGCGCCGCCTGACGCGCATCCTTGAGCGCTGGGATCGCCCGGCCTGGCGCGAGGTGCTGCTGCTCTACGCGGCCAGCCACGATGCGACGCCGGTGATTCGCCACCTGCTGGCCCAACCGGGCATCCCTCGCATCCTCCAGGCCGGGACCGTCTTGCTGGAGCGACCAACAAAGTTGACCCCCGACCTCCAGGATGGGTTGCTGGAACGGCTACGCGATCTGGCCTTTGTATCGGCTGAGGCCAGCGAAGAGCAGGCCACCGAGGCGCTGCGACAGCTAGAGGAACGCACGGCCCTGCCTGAGCAGGCAAAGTTGCTCCACGCATTCCAGCACGCTCCCTATGGCTCCATCCGCGCCCGCGCCCTGGAATTGGCCCTCGGTCGCCCGATCATCGTCCCGCAGCGTGATCAACAAGGTGTGCCGTCGCCGCCGCCTGACGCGGATCTGGTGCCGCTCCTGCTGCATGCGTTTGAACACGACCCGCACCACCTCCCGCGTATTACCGCTGGATATGCGCTTGCCCCCGTTGACCCACGCTTCGTGGGTGAAGGCTGGATACCGCAGATGGTGCATATTCCTGCTGGCCCCTTTCTCATGGGGAGCAGTGACGCCGATCCAATGGCCAACAGCGATGAGAAACCGCAGCACCGCCTGGAGTTGCCCGACTACTGGATTGGCACGTACCCAGTGACGGTGGCCCAGTGGCGGCGCTTTGTGGAAGGCGATGGCTACACCACCCGCGATTATTGGACAGAGGCGGGCTGGCGATTCATTTACCGCTTTGATACGAGACCCTGGTACCAGCGTTTTTTGCCAGCTATGCGCAGC
>CAIRFY010000451.1 GCA_903877945.1 uncultured Oscillochloris sp.
CCCTACAAACTCCCGCCACCCGTGCGCCAGTGGATCGTCACCTATAGCAATCCTCTTGGGGTTGTTGTGTGGAGTCAAGGCTTTAGCCGGATAAGGCCGCCTAAAGGCTCGACTCCTTTTCATAACCAATTTAGGATTGCTATATTGCCAGGAACATCCGCATACCACAAGTCGGACGCTCCACCCCATCCTGCGCGAGCAATGGGATGTGATTGTCTGCATGGGCTACCTCAATCAGGTGCGCGCCGCCCTCGGCGTGGGCTACATTCCCCCGCCCCAGAAAAAAAACGGTAGATTCCGGCGTGGAACCGGAGCCGGTCTGGCAGGACGGCGCGGGCAGCCTGCTGGTGTTGGCCGCCGCCCACGAGACGGGCCTGATCACCACGGTGCAGACCGCGATCCCTCCGCCGCGCCGACGACGCACCTCGGGCGGATGGGGCAGGCCACCCTGCGCGCGCTGCTGCTGACCCTGCTCTTTCTCCCGGTCGTCGGACTGCGTCGTACGTGGGATCTCCGTAGCGACAGCGGTGATGCCCTCGCTCTGCTCACCGGACGCGGCTGGGCCTATGTCGAGCGATTCCTGGCGGGACTCGCCCACGCCGGTGCCGCTGCCGACCTCACCGATGCGCTGGCCCGCTGGACCACGTAACTCTGGCACCCCACCCCCACAGAATCGACCGCACCCGCCTACCATTACAGTGATGGTCACCGCACGCCGGTCTACGCGGATGACCGCATTCCGCGCGGGTTGATCGGGCGCACGGGCGCGATCGAAGGCTGTCGGGCACTCGTCTTGCTCCACGATTCCCTTGGACATCCGCTGCTGTCCACCACGCATCGCGGCGACCCGCATCTGACGATTGGCCTGCCTCAGATCCTGGCCCGCTACGCGGCGGCGACCGGGGATCGGCGCATCGGTCATGTAGTGGTTGACCGTGAGGGCATGGGCGGCGACTTCCTGTCCGGCCTGGTCACGGCGGGCTGCACCGTGGTCACCCTGCTGCGCGCCGACCCGTACGACGGCATTGCCTCGTTCACCGAGGTGGGAGTCTTTGTGCCGCTGGTGCGGGATCGGCATGGGAAGGTCGTGCGCGAGGTCGCGCCCGCAGATGTGCGCTGCCCATCCCCAGTCGTCCCGGTGAAACCCTGTCCCTGCGGGTCGCGCTCATCCGCGACCTGCGCTGTCAGGTTCCCGATCCCGCCGCCGCGAACGCCCGCGACGACCCGGATGACCCCGACTGGCTCCCGCCGCGTCGGCGCTGGCTGGCAGGATTGGCGCCCGATGCACAGCACGGGAAGGAGTGGGCCTGGGTGGCCACGCCGATGCCGGCCGCACCGACCCAGGCCACGCTCATTCCGATTATGACCACGGCGGCAACCTGCGATGCGGTTGCCTTGGCAGAGGCGTACACCGCCCGCTGGCCGCAGCAGGAGAATATCATTCGCGACTTCCTCATCCCGCTGGGCATCGACACCAATCACGGCTACGCCAAGACCGTGGTCGAGAATTCGGAGGTTGCCACACGGCGCACGACCCTCGAACAGCGGCGTGACCGGCTCCCGCAGTGGGTCGCACGCGCCCGTACCCACGACGACCGGGCTTCTCGGCGAGCGGATCGCCACCATCGTCAGCGCAAAGCACGTGCCGACACGTTGTACCGGGAACTCAACGCGCAGCAAAACGCCTTGTCCGACCAAGGCATGGATTCGTATGCCGTTCGCCGCGCGGTGAGCGAACGAAAAGCGGAGATCGATGCGGAACTCGGCGTAATCATGGCTCAGTAGTGGCGAGCCGAGCGTGAGCAGGATGCGGAACAGCGCACAATCGGGCGTTACCGCCAGGAGCAGCGGATCGTGCTGCGGCAGTGGGAGGATCTGAACGCCCGCGAACATCGGATGTACGAACGAAACAACGACAAAGACCAGGTGATGACGGTGTGCACGGTAGCAATGGCACATCTGGCAATGTGGACCCGCGACCACTACGTCCCGGATGACGACGCACACGCGACATGGAAGCGGCTCTCCCCGTTCTTCGATCTCCCCGGACGGGTGACAAGGGATCCGGCGACCGTCCGGGTCGAACTGCGCCCGTTTAATGATCAGCAGCTCACCCGCGACCTCCACGCGCTGTGCGAACGGGTGAACGCGCAGGCCCCGCATCTCCCGGATGGGCGTCAGGTGGTGGTGTCCGTGGGCGTCTCAACGGCACGTAATCCAGTTCTGCATTCCCGTTGCTGAGGCGCGAGACCCTGCCCGTCGTTAGCGGATCACATCCAGGCGCGATCCCGCCTACGGCATGCGCCTCGGCCTGACCCAGCAGTTTTGGAGAGGATACCTTAACTTTTGCTAGTCGAACATCTCCAGGACAATATAGGCTATAATTGAAGCCAAGAATGTTGTGATGCATATCTACGTAGTGTCTTCTTATCTGCCATAGGATATCGCCAACCGGCTGCCCATCCATAAAAGCTTGTAGAAATCGTAACCCAAGATCATGTGCTAGAAACGTCGGTGCTTTCACTTCAGTGCCGATGAATCCCCGTGCGCCCATCTCTTCAATGAAGTAGGGCATAAAACCGTCGTAGTAAAACGCGTCCTGCGTTGCGCCCTCACAGGCATTAATAAAGACCAACGGACGCTGCGAAAAATAGGCGGCTGGCAGACGACGCAAATCGGCCAACCGCAATTGTTTGCCTGTGCTAAATGATAGGGCCGACTCGCTTGCCAATTTAGTAGTTGTGACCGCGCCGCTCGTGTGGATTCCATGACAAAAGCAGTACACCAATGCTGCTGTTTCAGGCGCACGCAGCATCTGTTGTACGGAAGAGTCACCCCATACGCCGTGATACTGTATGCCATCGATCATTTTGCTGATAGCACCTTCCTGAGCAGTAGTGAAGGTGCGAAGGTTGATGTCATCGTTGAAGAATGCTAATAGTCCAGGCGGTTGCTCATTTATTGTAAGTGAGGGATATCGACCTGGCGGGATGGCCTCTAGGCGATAGCGATAGCCCCAGAAGCCACTCCAGTCAAGTGTGTCAGCAGTGATCGGCCCTGGTTGATCATAAAGAAGCGCCCAGGGGATGATAAAACGTTGACTATAGAGTACGATCTGTATACTACTCCCATGAGGAAGTGTGCGTATATCAGCGGCGAATTGTTTTAGTTCATCAGGAGCACGCGGCGACTGGAAAAGAAGTTGCCAAACTTGTTGACCAGCATCAGCTAGTGGTATGGCGGTCTCACGAGCCACCTCCTCGTCAATAGTAAGCGTTTTGGTACTCGTGAAGGGATGTCGCTCACCCGTATTTTTACCTGGATAAAATACAAGTTTCTCCAATTCCTGGCGCAGACGTAGCGTAGCGTTTTGGATTTCCACTGTGCTGACAGGGATTCGGTAAGTTTCCCAAATAGTGTGTCCATCCAGATCAGCCCGCACAATAGCGGTAAATGCCTCGGCACTTTCACTAGGTTGCAGGGCAATCTCGACTGTGCGACGAGTAAGGGATGTCTCTTCTAATGGAAGGCTGATCTCGACATGTTCACAGGCAGTAGGCATCACCGTAGTGCCCATCTGTATGGCATATACAGGTAGGCACAAATGCTGCACGGTCGTACCTGTGTCATTGCGCTCGATGGTCAGGTAGAGGGTATCGCGACCTGGCTGTTTCGCCGTGACCAGGAATTCGGCCTCTTGAGTGGTAATGCCCGGCGGCGCAACAATGAGGGTTGGCTCTATCGCCTTTACAGTCCAAGTCTCGGGAAAGGCGTGTACCTGCACCGTAAACTTAACAGGCGTATCATTATCCGTGAAACTAAACTGGAAAGGCTCGCTACGCTGACTGTGGGAGTTTGCACCTGGCTGACCGACCGATATGATCAGTGGCACACGCTGCCCAACAGGTAGTGATTGATCGGGGGCTAGGCCATCAAATCGGGTATTAAGGTGAGGTAGTAACGGAGAAAGCTCAGTACCAAGTACACCCGGAACTAGCAGGTCAAGGGCACTGCTCTCCCTTGTGGCTCCTAACATGTTTGCAACAAGGATTCCAGACACACCACCGCTATCGTCGATGACAACTAGACGACGGCGCGGTGTAGCATGCAGGGCACGGTCGGCCGCTGCCATCCCGATGGTTGCCTGCCGAACAGCGGCAGTAGGTTGAAGCAAACCAGGAACGGCCGATAACGGCAGTGCCAGAATCATGCGACCATGTTGCTGTGCGGCAACATCCAGATCGGCCAGTGTTAATACATCGTAGGCATCAGCAGCAAGACGTACGACGGCGTAGTATATGTGTGGCTGCGCCTGTTCTTGAAACAAGGCGAGCAGTTCGGGCACTGTAAACGAGGAAGAGAGGATACGAGGGAGCAGCGTGCGAGTAAGTTCGGCGGGTAAAATAGGCATAGATTGCACCTTCTGACACGTACCTGGTTGCACTATAGTGCAACCAGGTACGTTCTTATCCCTACACTATTGCTCATTCACCTGAATCGACTCCTCGATGATATGGCGTATCTCCGCGTCATTTTCGCCTACAAGTTGGATTTTGATGAATCCAAGGTAGCTCCGATTGGACGGTACAAATGCAAGCATGATGATCTGGGTGTTTGTACCACCACAATTAGCCCATGTTGCGGCCACACCGGTATACCACTTACCCTGGTAGTCCTCGCGGCCCTGGTACGTACATGATGAGCTATAGTCAAACTTCCCAAGCACTTCGGCAGGGTTAGCGTTCTGTATGGGGAATTGTACGAATTGCACACCTGGTGCATGGAAGCTGTCCATAAAGCCTGATCGGTTTGTGGTTGCTATCAGTGAGGGAATTTCTTGACCATTCCACTGCATTGGATCGCCTGCCACATACGTCCAGGTCTTAGGGATCTCTAACTGAAGGGTCTTGGTTTTGTTTGCTACTGGATAACTAGGAACGTATGTACCGATGACGGCGAGTTCTTTCCCATCGATTTGGCCCTCAAACTCCTTCCAAACCTCCGTATCTGACTGCCCTGGACGTAATACTTTTATGTTAAGCGTGCCATTCAGCCCGCGATCCGATAGGATACTGCAGTAATTAGCCAAGGTTCCATCCTCAGCCAAGTTCAGGCCACCCATTTTCATGATGATATCGCCCGGTTTCAGTCCGGCTTTATCAGCTACCGAACCAGCGGTAACGCCTTCCACCCACACTGCCGAGGCATTATCTACGGTAAATGCTTGAACTCGCAAGCCGATAGGCTGCGGTCTGACCTGTTTAGACTTGATATCGGCAATGATCTTCTGCGTTTCTGCTGCGCTGATGGCAAAGTATTGTTTGGCATCGGATTTCGATGCGTAGTTCACGCCAACTACTTTCCCATCCTTGTTGTATAGCGGTCCCCCAGAACTGCCTGGATTGAGAGTGGCGGTATGTTCTATTACCTTCTGCACTGAGGCCCATTGAGAGTCGCCATTGGCACTGGCTTTCGAGATGATGCCATTGGTCAATGTGTACTGTTTGTCATTGAGAGGAAAGCCGGCAGCGTAGACTTCTGTCCCTACCTTAACATCCCCATTGAACCACTTAAAATAGGGAAAGCCATCACCTTCAATATCGAGCAAGGCTAGATCTGCGCACTCCGCAACGCCAATAACCTCCGCACGGCGTGGCTTATCCTCACCCTGAATATATACCTCACGGGTAGTTGAACCAGCCACCACATGGTTGTTGGTAACGACAAGTCCACTCGGGTCGATAATAAATCCTGACCCGCTAAACCCCTCTTGGCGTGTTCCAGTAGAGTTTTTCTCGTATAGGCTATATGATCCACGCACATTAATGCGTACGACAGCCTTCTCCGCATCCGTACCTGTTACTAATCTATCTGGCGTCGCAGTTGGGCCGACTGTCGGTACAGTTGTAGGAACTGAGGTAGGTGAAGGCTCAGGCGTAGGTGAAAGGTTTTGGGCAATACCATTACCACACCCTGCAATGAGTAATGTGATAACCAGTATTATCGTCGGCTGTACCCCAATCCCATACCAGCGTGAACGCGCAGAGGTCAATCGGTTCGTCGACATAAGGAGCCTCCTTGTCAATAGGCGTATATGGCGTATCTACGACATGCACCATCCAGATGTTATCGTCGTGCAATATCTAGGATGCGATATGGATATTCTGTTTGTCGCTGAGACCATGATGTAGTACTAAGTGGAATATGGGTGTCTATTAGGGAGTTCTTTTCCGTACCCTCGCCTTCCTGGCTAATAAGATAAATTCCTGCCTGACCAGTTACTGATCGATCTGACACAAAAGCGAGAGTTTTTCCATCGATAGACCAGGCAGGTGCTATGTCGTTTGCGCCATTCTGGGTTATCCGGGCAGGAAAAGGGTTTCCTTCAGCACGCATTACACAGATCTCAAAATTTTTATCAAAGCGGTTGGATGAAAAAGCTAGAAGTTTACTATCCGGTGACCAGGAGGGAGACATATCATCAGATCCATCGTCAGTCAATCGATGCTCCTCTTTGGTTTGCACATCAAGCTTATATACCTCGAAATCACTGCCGGATCGATTTGTCGCGAAGGAAATCCATTTACCATCTGGAGACCAATCTGGATTAAGATCATTAGAGCCATTATTAGTCAATTTAGTAATATTCCCTCCATCGATAGCATTCATTGTATAGATTTCAAAATCACCATCACGATTAGAGGTAAAGGCTATTTGGGTGCTATCTGGGGACCAGGTAGGTGCAAAATCGGTAGCTCCTTCATGGGTTAAGCGGCGTACTTCAGTACCATCGGCTCTCATTACAAAGATTTCATAGTTACCTTCAGAGTCCGAAGCATACGCAATCTGAGTGCCATCTGGAGACCAGGTCGGATCGATCTCATTTGTCTGATTATCAGTAAGTGCCTTTAGCTCGGAGCCATCAATAATAACCGTGTAAATCTCAAATGTGCCTTTATTGTCTGGATCGGCCATGAGTACAATCTTGTCAGTCTGATTAACCGGTAAGGGTGGCAAAACTCCAGGGTTACTCATTTCGGCTGAGGTTGGTGTAATGTCTGATCGGCTCACAGGTTTGAGGTTATTTAGAGCTATAACCACGCCAACCGTCACCAGTGCCAACACCCCAACGGTAATGGGCAGCCATTGATGCCAATTGAGTGATCTTGCAATAAATGGCTTGGCGATACGCTTGATGATGAGTGATGCGGGATTTGGTGTAGGGAAAGAGGTTAATCTTGCAGTAAGTGGCTTAAAGATATGCCCAATGATAAGGTGGAAGTCATTCCCCTTTTTCTTCGGTAGAGTCTCTTTTGGCGATGTAGAAGTAATGGTATCTCGTGATTTTCCAACGTTAGATTCGTGCAAGCGCACCTCACGCAGTTTTGCCTGTACATCTGCATAAGTGGCGTCAATTTCAGCCACACGCGAAAAGAGAGCATTCGCTTGTCCCCAATCCTGGCTTAAATAGGCAGCCTGTGCTTTATGCCAGAGTTGATCGAGATCACTTAGTTTGAGCGTCTGCTCAGGTGGATTAGGCCGGGCTTGCTGTTTTACCTGCTCGCTTGGGCCGGGCAATGTAGCAAACTCAAATAGCAACCCTGTCTCGGTTCGCGAGAACAGCACTGGAATGGCCCAATCTAAGCGTGTTCGGTGGCGTCCGTAGATACGCCGCCGTGCCTCACCTATTGCCTGATCTACAGGTACTCCCGATGCTAGTTCGGCATATAGCACGCGTGTTAATTCTGCAGCCACATCCTCAGCAATTTCAAACTGCATTGCCACCACCGCCGGAACGCCGCTGCGGATCAGTGCCATCCCCACGCTGCTAAAGGGATCGTCGCCCACGGGCAGAGCGCCAAGGCAGGCATTCAAGGTGATCAGCTGCACCTGCCCGAACTGCTGCTCAAGCTCCATACGCAGCAGTTCGGCATTGATCGGCTCCGCCGCTCCATCGGTATCTTCAAAGAGAAGCTCTCCCTCTCCCGTCTCACGGTTTAAATCTCCGTGGCTAAGGATATGCAGAATATGAACTGGATGCCGTAGGCGCTCGCGTAGCTGGTCAAGTGTACCGGGGCCGCGAATAACATCGAGCTGCACTTGCCCACGGTCGAGCAGTTGCTTGAGAGCTAATTCCAAACGGCCTAATTCGCGGTCGATACGAAGTGCAGGATAATCGTCGCTTTGTGGGCTAGCGAGTACGGTAACGACTTGCAGTGGGCCATGCACCTGAAGTGGACCAACGATCTGGTGGCTAGCGGCTGGCATTTCGGGGTAGCGTACCAATGTTAGGTCGGGGGCTAGGGCCAGAAATTGATCGGTATACTGGTCGTAGAGCAACTCCCAAGGAAGAACTGCTAGCGTGGATGGCAGGCGCAAGCGTAGGCGCAGATGTTCACCGGGCACGAGGTTGCTACGGCTGCTGCGAAAGGCGGCCAGCATTTCATTCGTGAAAAGGCTGTCGAACAGCCCTTTGCCAAAAGTTCGTGCCTCGCGTAGTTCTTCCGGACCGCGCAGTCGGGATTCGCGGGCATACCTGATCCACTCGGCAACATCGCGCCGTCTTTCAGGCAACCCCGCTAAGTTAAAGGGCAACGTCAAAGGCTGTGCAGGCAACTCTCCGACGCGCACAGCACGAGCCTGCACAGTGTAATCCTTGTTGCCCTGCACAATGAACACGTCAAAGTCGTATGATTGGCTCATTAACTCACCCTGGCTAGGCGAGCGATCAGTCCTGTTAGGTCGTGTATACCGGCTCTCCAGAATTTCCCGTTGGAGCCACTACATCTAGTGTCGGTCAGTAAGGACGAGTTATAGAATTCGGCTTTCCAATAAGAAATAACTAAAGTGACAACTTACCGTTCGCTTAAATCTGGACAGGTTTCGCAGAATCGGATGGGCTCGTGGTATGAACGAGCAACCCACGATACACACAGAACGGGTGGATGACGTGTCGCTGCTGCTAGCCCATATGCAACGCTTGGGGCTACCCACCCTCTTGGACGCCCACTTTCCATCTCACGGCAGTGTCACCAAGGGCTGAGCCTGGACTCCCCCTTGGGCTGCTACCGGAAAGGAAGGCACGCACGCAAAGCCCCGAGGGGGCGCGCACGCATCAATCCATGTCGGCATGACAAAGAAGACACAGAGGCGGAGCCTATGGGAGGAGATGCACGAGGAAGGCGAAAAGGCTGCGCCTGGTACG
>CAIRFY010000452.1 GCA_903877945.1 uncultured Oscillochloris sp.
CCCGCGTGCGGGGGGGCTAGGGGGGGTGATCGGCGAGAGCCTTTCTGCGAAGATATTTACAACTGTAGTACTAGGCGCAGCACGCTGATGGTTGCCGTGTTCGGGTTGACAATCCAGTACTTGGGGATACCAGCCTCGGCGTAGTCGGCCACCTTCTCGACCAGATCGCGGTCAGGGTCGTCAGGACTGACGATCTCGACCACCAGATCCGCGCCGAGCCACAGTAGCGATTCTGCCTGCGCGGGTCGTCTTTCGCAAGCAGTAACATCAAGTCCGGCTCGCGATACACACGGAGCCGGATCTGGAGACGCAGGGCCGCAAAGAATACGGTACCGCCTGTTTGCATCATCAGCGCGTCGAAGATTCGGAAGAGAAAACGAAGTATTGCGTGGTGTTTGTCGGTAGGCATTGGTAGAAAATCCATATAACCATCGGTAAACTCAATCAACAGGTTGGAGTGATCCGTCAACGTCACGTAGATTTCTTCTGTCCAGAGACCCTGGATCTCATCAAGACTGATCGTGATCTCGTTATTGCGATTGACAAGGTGCATAAGATTTCCCCGTTGGGGCAGCAGCGTGGCGCTGCTGCGCCCCCTATCCAATGCCAAACCAACCAAGCACCGTAACGGTAATCAGGGCCAGGGAGAGCAGGCTAACGATGATCGCGATGGCATAGGCCAGCGTGTTGTAGCCCCGGCGATTGACGTACTCCCCCATCAGTTCGCGGTCGTTGATAAGGCGGAGGATGGCGAAGAGTTCAATCGGCAGGAGTAGGCCGTTGAGCACATAGACGCCCACCAGTACCTGGATGAGCGGCAGTCCAGGGATGAGAGCCAGGATCGCTCCCACCGCCGAGAGCCCGGTGAACATCCCGAGAAAGATCGGAGCTTCCTGCCAGGTACGTGAGACACCGCGCTCGAATCCGAACGCCTCGCTCATCACATAGGTGGTAGCCAGGGGCAGCACGCCGGCCGCCAGCAGCGATGCACCCAGCAACCCCAGCCCAAAGAGCCAGCCGGCGTACTGCCCGGCGATTGGCTCAAGCGCCATGGCTGCGTCAGCCGCCGTGTCAATATGAATGCCCTTGGGGTGCAAGGTGGCCGCCGTCGCGATCATAATGAAAGAAGCGACAAACCCGGCAAAGATCGTCCCAAGGATCACATCAAAGCGGATGTAGTTGAACCCTTCGGCTGTCCCGCCCTTCTCCACCACCGACGACTGTACATAGAGCTGCATGTAGGGCGAGATCGTCGTACCAATAATTGCGATCAGCAACTGGAGGTAGCTCGCGTCCCATGTGATGTGGGGCTGCACGGATCGCCGGATCACCTCGCCCCAGTCGGGCTGCGCCAGCACCGCCGCGCCGATGTAGGAAAAAAAGGCGAGTGAGAGAGCGAGAAAGACCCGCTCGACATTCCGGTACGATCCACGGGTGATCAAGAGCCACACGACCACCGCAGCCAAAGGCACGGCGGCCCAGCGGCTCAGGCCGAACAGCTCGGCCGCCGCCGCAATGCCCACAAATTCCGAAACGATGATTCCTAGGTTGGCGATAAACAGGGTGGCCAAAATCATGGCGGTGCCACGTAGCGGGAAGGTCTCGCGCACCAGGTCGGAGAACCCCTTCCCGGTCACAGCGCCGAGGCGGGCGCTCATTTCTTGGATGACGCCCACAAAGATGGTGACGATGATCATAGCCCAGAGCATGTTGTAGCCGTAGTCGGCTCCAGCCGAGGCGTAGGTAGCGATCCCACCAGCGTCATTACCGGCGCTCGCCGCCAGCAACCCCGGCCCGAGGGCCATCAGATAGGGCAGCACCTGTCGCCAGCGGCTGCGCCCGCGTTTCTCGACGCTTGGGCGCGGGGACTCAACAACGGTTGTGACGAGCTTGTCTTGTGCGCTCATCGGGAGCCTCCTTGCTCTAGGGATGTTTCAATCCAGCTTGACGGTTTGGGTTTACGCACCGCGTCCTGTTGCGACAAATCTGCAATCTAAAATCTGCAATCTGAAACACGTCCTAGCTGAAGATATTGTGGGTGCCACGACGCTGCCAGATCTCGGGCAGCAGCACCGCCAGGGCGTCATCCACCGTCACGACCCCCATGAGGTGCCCCTGGTCGTCGATCACCGGGATCGCCAGGAGGTTATACTCGGCCAGCAGGCGAGCCGCGTCCTCGGCGCGGTCGTCTGGTCGGACGTTGGGGATGTCCGACTCCATGACTTCTTCGAGCAGCATCTCCGGCTCACCGGCGATGAGTTGGCGCAGGCGAACGATGCCGCAGAGCTGCTGGCTATCGCTGCGCACCACATAGACGGCGAGCAGCGGGTCGGGCAGATCCTCCATTGTCCGAATCGTCGCCATTGCCTGGCTCACCGTGGTCTCGGCTGCCATCCGCACAATGTCGGCGGTCATGATCCGCCCGGCGCTGTCCTCATCGTAGGCGAGCAGGGCCTGCACATCGGCAGCCTCCTCAGGCTCCATCTCGGCCAGGATGCGGTCGGCCACATCGTCATCCAGATCCTCCAGGGCATCGGCGGCCGCGCTTGGCTCCATCTCCTCCAGAATATCGGCGGCACGCTCATGGTCAAGCTCCTCCAGAATATCAGCCACCCGCTCGTCGCTCACTTCCTCCAGGGTCTCGGCGGCGGTTTCGTCATCGAGGCCCGCGACGATCTCGGTACTCTCGCGGAGGGAGAGGGCGTCCATAATCCGAGCCAGGTCAACCGGGTGTAGGTCGGTGAGCCGGTCGTAGGAGACCTTGAGCTGGACAGGGGCGGCGCTGGCGAGGTACTGGGCCTCGTCCCAGTCGATGATCTGTCGCCCAACAATTTTGGGGGCGAAAGATTTGGGGGCGAGGCGGCGCAGCAGAGCCTGGGGGCTAATGTCCACCCCGATGACGCGGTAGGTGCGCTCAACCAGAACCATCTGCACATCGTTGACCCGCACCAGCCGTCGGCCACCAATGTCAATGATCTGATGGTCAAGCACGTCTTTGCCCAGAAGCACCTCACCGTTGCGACGACGGAAGGGCTGCAGATCGATTACCGATGAGTTAAGCCGGGTGATACCGTTGAGGAATTCCAGGTGCTCCACGGGGACAAAGAAGCGTCGCCCGCGATCCTTCGCCACCAGGCCAATAATTGGGGGGTAGGGGACATCGGCGATCCGCACGATCAAGTCGTTGAGCGTGCCAATTAGTTCGCCGTTTTTACCACGGATCGGGCCGTCAAGCAGGTGTGCCAGGAAGAGCATCGCGTGCCTCCTTTGCCACAGCCATGCCGGGCAAACAGATGCCCCCGGCCTGACGGAGCGGGGGCAAGGAGAACACGCGAGAGACGACTCTAAAAGAGTCGGAGCGCGGGCCTCTTCACCAGCGGGACGTCAGACCGGCATGGTTTGCCGGGCTGTAGCGCGCTAGATCGAGCCAATGATGAAAGTTGACGTTGACTACCGTCCATACTGTTCCTCAAACGAAGTGCCCACCCCCAGTAGGCGGGGCAATGCCAGCGTGCTGCTGGCGTCGCGTCTCCGTTCGTTCGCCGTGCGAAGTATAGATCCGTACCGTGCTATATGTCAAGGCGCAATGCAACGCGGCGAGGGCTGGTGCAAAGTCGCCTGCCGGCCCTCACCCCCTGCCCCTCTTCCCCTATTCAGACACGTGTTCGGGCAGGGTGACGGTGAAGGTGGTGCCGTGACCGGGCTTGCTTTTAACCGTGATCTGCCCCCCCATAAGGGTGCAGAGCTTTTGGCTGAGCGAGAGGCCGAGGCCGGTGCCGATCTGGCCACGCGGGCTGGTGACCACCTGCGTGAAGTCCTGGAAAAGCTGGCTGAGATGGCCCTCTGTCATACCAACACCGGTATCGATTACCTCAAAGACGATTGCAGATGGCTGACTGTTGACGGTTGATTGATTCGCATGAGCATCTGCAATCACGGAGACTCGCAGGGTGATCACGCCGGACTGCGTGAACTTGGCTGCATTTGAGAGCAGGTTGATCAGCACTTGGCGCACCTTGATCGGGTCGGCGTGCATTGTGATCAGGTTATCGGCAATCTCAAGATCAAGGCGGTTCGCGTTACGCTCCACCAGGGGGCGTACCGAGGCCAGAGCCTCGACGACAATCCCTTGGACAAGAAACGTACTGAGGTTGAGCTTCATCTTGCCGGCCTCGATCTTGGCGTAGTCCAAGATCCCGCCGATCAGATTCAACAGGTGTTCGCCCGCGTACTTGATGTTGGCCAGATCTTTATTCAGAGCGTCGGTATCGTTCTCGGCCAGGTCGTACTGGATCAGATCGGTGTAGCCAAGCATCGCGCTGAGCGGCGTGCGCAGCTCGTGGCTCATGGTTGTGAGGAAGACGCTCTTGGCGCGGCTCCCGGCCTCGGCGGAAACCTTCGCTTCCTGAAGAATGATCGCCTGGTTCTCTAGTCGCTCATTCTGATGCTGAATCTGGGCCATGGCCTGCTTGATCACCGTAATATTACGCCAGACCAGCATGCGCCCGTTGAGCTTGCCGCGCGGCCCCTGGAGCGGCGTCACCTGAAGGTCGTAGACGAGCAGTTCGCCATTGTTCTGGATACCGATCTCCATATTTGTAGATCGATCCAGAGTAAGCAGATCGCTGTAGCGGTCGATCAGGCTGGGCCACTTGGCCGTCACCTTCTTAAAGGGCTGGCCGATGAGTTGATCCACGGGCAGGTCGAAGGCGTGGGCGGCAGAGATGTTAATATCGACAATCCGGTTGAGCGGGTCAAGAACCATCATACCGTCGCTCATTTGCTGAATGACCTCGCGATAGGCCATCGGGCCAAGCTCGAAGAGTCCCGCGTTGCGTATTGCCCAGCTAAAGGCTAATCCGGTGATCACAAAGGCTATGGCGGTGGGGTCGGGGAATGCCTCTGGGATAAGACCAAACACATAGAGAACATTGACCAGCCAGGGCGCGGTCGCACCCAACAGCAGGGCGAGACTCTGGTCGCGGTAGAGGCCAGGGGTGTTTATCAGGCTGCGTATCAGCAAAAACGTCCCGCCAGCGAGCAAGAGGTAAGAATAGGCGGTGTGCGCCCAGAACCAAGGGCCGCGCTGGACGCGGATGACCGTGAGCGGGTTGAGGGTCTCGATGGCAAACTCACGCCAGAAGAGCGACATGGCCGCGCTCGACCAGATGATCGCCGTTGTGATCAGCGGGATCAGCAGGAGCGAGACGACCCATGTGTGCGAGAGGATGGTGCGCCGCTCACTGAAGGCGAGCATCATCATGAGCCAGACCACCGGAACAAGGACAATAGCGATATACTCGATCCGCACCCAGAAAAAAGCGGTGGCCGCCGTGGCGCTCGATAGCTCAAAGGCGTTACCAAAGCTCCAGAGCCCCACCAGAAAAGTGAGGGCCAGAAACGGCATGCTGGCCGGGTCGCCACGACGACGCCATGTATCGTAGGCCAGCATTGCCTCGACCACTACCGTACAGAGCGGAAGCAGGGCGTATGGCGTAAACTGATACTGCATTAGTGCGTGCCAGCAGCAGAGCGGGCGATGAGAGCCTGGATCTTGCTGTGGAGTACATCAAGATCAACCGGTTTCGTCTCGAACGCATCGCAGCCCGCCTCGATGGCTCGGTCGTAATCTTCGCCAAGAGCGAAAGCGGTGAGCGCGATGATCGGGATATGGCGGGTGGCCTGGCCGGTGCGGAGCAGGTGGGCCACCTCGTAGCCACTAATACCGGGCAGGCCCATATCGAGTACCACCGCATCGGGCAGATGGAGTTGCACATCGCTCAGCGCCGCCTCGCCACTTACGGCCACTCGCACCTGATAGCCTTTGATCTGGAGCAGCCGGACGAGGAAGTCTCTGTGCGTCCAATCATCTTCGACAACGAGTACGCTTGGCATGTGTATGTATCCCCCCCATGTGTAGCCCGCCGGGGGCTGATGCCCCCGGCGGCGGTGATGCCGGGCGACTTTGACGTAGCC
>CAIRFY010000453.1 GCA_903877945.1 uncultured Oscillochloris sp.
GAACCAACCAATGCATTGTCCCCCCCCCGCTTGCGGGGGGGAACCAACCAATGCATTGTCCCCCCCCGCTTGCGGGGGGGAACCAACCAATGCATTGTCCCCCCCCGCTTGCGGGGGGGCTAGGGGGGGTGATTCAAACTACAACTGTAGTACTTACTATTCTATACACATGGCGATGCTTCGCCCCTACCCTCAGGAGGAGCCGTTCAATGCAGTGTGCAACCTGTGACGCGACCATTCCCAGCGACGCCCGATTCTGTATCATCTGCGGTGCCCCGGTTTCCCGGGCGACAACCGGCAAGACCCAGCCGATGGCCAATGTGCCCGCCATCGCCCTTGATCCGACCATGGTCACATCGGCATTCACCCTGCCGGGCTTCCGCATCGTGCGCTCACTGGGCATCGTGCGCGGCCTAACGGTGCGCTCGGCCAGCCTCGGCGGGCAGATTGTGGCGGGCTTCAAGTCCCTCGTCGGCGGAAATATTCGCACGATGATGAACGTCTGTGAACACGCTCGCACCGACGCCTTCCTGATGACCCTGGAGCACGCCGCGCAGCTTGGGGCGAATGCGATCATTAGCTTTGGCTATGATACAACCGAGATCGCCCAGGGTATGACCGAGGTGCTGGCCTACGGCACGGCGGTGATCGTGGAGCCGGAGGGGAAGGCTACCTCTAGTTAGGGAAGATCCTGAAGAGGATCCGCCGCCGCACCATCAGCCAGATCGTTAGCAGCACGGCGACCTGGGCAATCGCGTTGATCAGCAGGGATAGGAATCCGTGATCCTCCCACATGGGCGATAGCCAGTCGAAAAGTACGGTAAACGGCATGTGCATCGTATAGGCGTAGAGTGAATAGCTGCCGAGCGGCATGAGTAGCCAGCCCAAACCCTGCTGGATCGGCGTCCAGAGGTAGGTGACGAGTAAATAGGCGAAAGAGACCGTCGCGACGACGGCAACGAGGCGTCCGGGGCGAAACAGGTCGCGATAGAAAAGTTTGCCAACCCAGAAGTTCAGTGGGTCAACCAGGGGCTGCGGCATGATCCGGCCCTCGCTGGCGAAAACGAGGATCATCGCGCCGAGAGAGAGCGCGGAGACGACGAAGAGCGCCAGCCGTCGCTGCGGGGTGAAGAAGTCGGCTACCGCTTTGCGGTGGTAGCCGAGGGCCATTAGATGCACAAAGATGATCTGGTAGGCCGTCGGGCTAAAGTAGGCGTCTACCGATAGCGGGAAGCTGAAGATCCGTGGGCTGATCTGATATCCGATGTAGAGTGCCCATGAGATCGCGAGGAGTAGTCCGACTCGCCCATTGCGCAGCAGCCAGATGCCAACCGGCGCGACAAGGATCAGCAAGCTGTACATCATCAGGATGCGGCTGAGCCGGTACATCTGCTGGATCGTGGCCACACGCCAGAGAACCCCGCCGAGATCGCTGAGAGTGGACACCTGGGTCCATGACAGATGGGCGATCACTCCGCCGCAGATCAGCACCAGCGTAGACGCAAGCATCACGAGGTAGAGTGAGAATGCACGGTGTAGTGCCTTTCGCCACACCGTCGACATTCCATCGCGCTCGCCGATGGTGCGGTAGATCACGCCGAAGATGAATCCGGAGATGCAGATGAATCCCTCAGCCGCACTGATGTAGAATTTAGCGTCCCCGGTGAGCTTATTCAGCAACGAGTCTTCGCCGATGTGGTCGAATAGCATCACAGTCATACAAAAGCCGCGCAACAGGTCAAGGCGCTCGTCGCGCTTTGTGGTGGCCCGGTAGCGCACGCGCTCGATAAAGACCATCAGAAATGATGAGATCTTCCCCCAGGTAAAACGTGTGGTTCCCATCGCGGCTCCCGTGTCTACATTCGTAAGCTGAGACAAGGTTTCTGGTTTATCGTTCGTAGCGTGGGCTTCCCGCCTGCGGTGGTACTCCTGACCGCCTGGAAGGC